>VGZN01000226.1 GCA_016872635.1 Planctomycetota bacterium
AAGCCACTCTGCGAACGATGCACCCGCCCGGCCGTCGATACGAATCGCACATTGCGCGTATTGCGAATGTTTGCGATAGGATCCCCTTCCACCACAAAAAAATCCGCCACCTTTCCTTTTTCGATCGATCCATAATCGCGATCGATACGAAGGGCTCGCGCGCCGTTGATCGTCCCTATACGAATTGCATCAGCAGCGGGAATCCCCGCTCGCACAAATGCGTCCAACTCGCGATGCGCTCCGAACCCTGGCAAATGATTTCCGTTGCTCACATGATCGGTACCCAACGTGATCGTTCCACCCGCTTCATGGAACGCGGCGATGGTCGCGATCTTCGCATGGTAAATGGTTACGAACTGCTCGTTCGCCTTATCCTTTTCCCGCCCCTTTACATCGGCTTGTACATAAGGCGTGAATAGCGACCGCTCGTCGAACCAATACCCAAACTCTTCCCCTTCATAACCGAAATATCCATAAGCAGTGAGCGTCGCATCGAAAACGGTACCCCGTTCGATGAATTTGCGCACAATCGATCGGTATTCTGGCATATCAGCGGTGATGCCACCGAGCGAATCGTATGCCGGCTTGGTCGAAGGCATCGCGTCTCCGCCTAAAAAGTGTTCGACCCGATCGATTCCTAACTCGATGGCGTCGCTCGGGTTTACCGAATCCCGAAACCCCGAGTCCAAGTGCCCTGTCACGGTCAGCCCATGCTGGTGGGCTTGATCGATCAAAATAGCCAATTCGCGGGGCGCGATTTGCTTGGCCTTGAATCCACCTACGCCGCGCGCAGCCCAGTGATCAACTTCGGCGCGAATCTCTGACTCTTCTTTGTCTCGACGCCAGCCCGGTCGAGCTCGGCCAAAGTACGGCCCGCTATTGATCAATTTTGGTCCGATCTGCTCGCCGGCTTCGATCCGCTTGCGGAGCGACTCCATGGACTCTGGATCAAATTCGCCGCATGAGAAAGTCACTGTAGTTCCGTTCGCGAGGTAAACCACCGGCATGACCCGATACTCCTCGCACCGTCGCTTGAACAGCTTCACGTTGTAGTGCGCATGGCAGTCCACTAATCCAGGCAATATGTACTGGGAATCGTTCAACTGGGTGATCCGATCCTCCGGTACCGCGACGACCGATTGGTTGCGAGTGATGCGATCCTTGGTCGACCCGACATCGAGCGCCTCAAATCGTCCACCAACAATCCCGATCCCTTCATTGCGACGGAATCTCCCTTCCTTCGTGTCAAAGACCCACCCCCCCAGGACGACCGAATCATAAGCGTTAGTTTCCGTCCTCTCCGAGGCTGTTTGACCAAAGACCATCCAACCGCTCAGCATCGAAAACAGAGCGAGCGTTTGCAGTGCAACCACTCCTGAAAACCATCCTCGGCAATAAGGTTTGTTCGAAAATCTAATCATAGGCTTTCACGACCCTTCAGGAAAAGGAGTACGCTAGGGTTGGATCGCCGTTCGCAGCGGCGGATGGCTTTCTGCGGTTTGAATCGACTGGATCGCATCTCGAACTGCATTGACACGTCGATCGTTTAGCTCCCCTGAGGGAAACTCACCACGATCGCATTGATCATTGAACATTTGGATCAGTTCTTGGAGCTGCGGAATCGCTTCGCGAGCTGCAGAACCATAGCCTTTTATTTCCTTCATGATCAATCCAGTGCGGCTTTCGCTACCGTGACCTCCTTGGGTTTTTGCCAGGAGAACGCCAGCTTCGATCCCTTCTTTGAAATGGTATTTCGTGAGCGCCTTGAATCCACCCATGCGAATCTCATTGCTGAACATGGTATCGGCGGGACTGGTCGATCGAACGGCTTCGAGGATGTCTGGTGCCAGTGCCTGGACATCATCCACCGTAAGCCGCTTGTCGAAGAACCCGTTGAGGGTAGCACGTGCCATCCCATCCGCATTTTTAGAAACCGCGCGAACCGCAGGGTATAGCAGCTTTGGATCCGCTTTCTGAACATCATCTGCGAGTGGGCCAGAGAACAATGCCGCCGCGAGTTGTCCATGCGTCAATTGAATGGGATCTTGCCACACGATTGGCTTCAGTGGTTCTGCGGTTTCAGCGACGGCGATCAGAATATCCGAGAGCGCTGGCTTGGCCGAATCGCCGAGGGCCCGGATTGCCTTGGCCGCTTTAAATCGCAACCATCGATCTGGGTGGTACAGGAGCTTCACAAAGGCCGGCAGCGCCTCCGTGCTCTTGAGCAAACCAAGGCTTTCACATGCCCCTTGGGCTATCGGGACGCTATCCCCTGTCAGTAAAACAATCAATTCAGGAATCATGTCACGCGACTCAGGACGCCGAGCCAATTCATCGGCGGCCCAATCGCGCACGATGGGAGACCAATCGGAAAACGCATCCACAAGTTCCTGGACCGTTTTTCCTTTGCGATCCAAATCGAATCGGCCCGAGGCGATAGCGCCGCGGACTTGTTCGGTGGACAACCAGTTCGATGAGTCGGATTCGCGTCCTGTGATCAGCAGTTTCTTTCGAGGTACTGAATACGAGAGGACATAGCATGCAGTTGGACTGAGACCGTAGTAGCTGCTCCGACCGTAGTACGAATCGTTGTGTGTTTTGCCACCACCATATTGTTCGTCGCCATCGTAGGTGAACGAACCATCGCTTCGGCGCACTAAATCCAGATGCCATGAAGACTCCGCAAAAAATGCAGCCGCCGCTTCAGGCCCACCTGCATTCGCTCCCAGCACTCCCCAGAGGTAACTAAAACCTTGACCGGTGTGGCCATATTCGCGATTGCGATAGGCAGCCGCACACATCTTTGCGAATCCTTGGGCTTGCGATTCCCGTTGTTCGATCAGCGAGAACATCACAGCAGCCATGGCATTTTTGCCGTTGTTCTCATGGTAGGGCCACGGTTCATGCTCACCGTAGGGGATTCCCCCTTTGTCCGCAAAGAATCCAAAAAAATTAGCTGCCCGTTCAATCGCAGGATCAATCTCGGGATGCGACACACCGCATCGCTTGCCCAAGACAATAGATAGGTTCGAGATCAGACCGGTGGCGTTTACAGGGCCGTAGGGAGGAATGGATCCGTGCAACTCACCCTCCGTATTGTTCGGGGCAACACCGTGGCCGAAAGTCCCATAGAGACTTTGTCCTTTAGCGAGCGATATCGTGTACTCACGAATGGCGGGTAGAACTTCCTCGTCCCCGGTGAGGAGGTAGTATTCGCAGAGGAACAAGTTTTTATATCCCCATTCCCATGTTACCATTCCCGGTTTCAAGGTTAGCTTGAGGTCCTTAGGCGCATGCTTGCGTGCATACTCTCGAACTTTAGGTAGGTACACTTCGTTACCAGTAGACATGAGGGCTAAACAATTCACCGCTCCCCATAAGTCATCTTGCAATCGCTCCTTCTCTAGGATTCGGCATGCCTCATCGAATATCTTCTCCGATTTAGCGCACTCGAACGGTGCGTTGGTGCCGTAGGTGCCCATGACGCGCAACTGGAGTTGAACTTCTTGCTGCTGACCGTCCCGCCAAAGGACTAAATTCAACTTGCCCCCTCGAACCTCGGTTTCGGCCTGCTGGATCGCCACGGCCAAGCTTTTGCGAGCATCGACAGAAAAAGGAGTGCCATCGACTCCGAGGATAATATCGTCGACGCGTACGATCCCATCGGCAGGAGATTTTTTCCCGACATGGGTTACCAATATTTGGCGACTCACATCGGTGGTACGGCCTTGGACACTATCGAGGAAATTAGCGGGCTTGGTATAGATCCAACCTCGCATACCGGTAGCGCCCAAATTGTAAGTGCGGTCGCGTTCCACTTCTTTGGTCTCACCGCGAGTCAAGTCAGGAGGCGTCGGTATCTGGGCATAGACCGTCAACCCTTGAAGCACGATGCTCGATACAAGGGCGATTGAAACAGAGACGTTCGTAAAATACATCATGAAGGCTTGCACTTAGATGGCTGGTATGAGTAAGCGAATTGAACAGGTGGCGGTAAGCCTGGACATCAGCGATCGCGAAGAGCGCTGTGATGGTAACTGTAAAAACCGTAGACAAGCAGTCCGATTATGCACCAGATCCCGAACCGAGCCCAGTTTTCAGCCCCTAGTCCTGCGATCAAATAGAGATTCACTGCGATTCCCAAAACGGGAATGGCGGACCACTGGAATCGAATGGAAGCAACCGTGAGTCCGGCGAACACCGCATAAAAGACGAGGTAGGGGATACGGTCGTAGTGAAAACCTTCCGGCGTCCACCAACTACCGAAGAAGAAGTGATTGGCAGGGAGTCCCGGCAGCAGCACTGTATAGATCGCAAAACAGACTGGGATCAGCCATCGTCCGTTGATGTATGGAACGCAGAACCCCCTGCGATAACCATCGTGATCCGTATTGTTGCCGCGACCGACAACCAAGATCCCCGCCGACACCAGCATGAAGGCGAACAGAGTTCCGATCGCTGCCAAGTCGGTTACAAACTGCGCACTGAAAAAGATGGTTGGTAGCGCAACCATTAGACCGGTGATGAGCGAAGAAAACGCTGGTGTCTTGAAGCGAGGGTGAACCTCTGCGAATTTTTTCGGTAAAAGGCCGTCGCGAGCCATGCTCATAAAGATCCGCGGTTGCCCTAATTGAAAGACGAGGAATACACTTGCGGTCGCTACCACAGCGCTGAGCGATACGATTCCTACCATCGACTGCACACCGTATTTGCTAAATACAAACGCGAGTGGATCCTGGACGTTGAGTTCTGTGTAAGACACCATTCCGGTGAGCACAAATGCGAGGATAATGTAAATCACTGTGCATAAGACCAACGTCAGCAAGGTCGCACGAGGGATATCGCGCTGCGCGTTTCGGCACTCCTCTGCCGTAGTCGAGATGGCATCGAAACCGATGTACGCAAAGAACACCGCAGCGATCCCTTTAAAAACTCCCTCAAGCCCATTCGGTGCGAATGGAGACCAGTTCTTAGGCTGCACGTAATTGACACCGACGACGACGATGAGCAGGATCACCCCCAACTTCAAGAAGACCATCGCGTTGCTGACCATTTTGGATTCTTGGATGCCGAGAATGACCAGGGTGGTGATGATGAAATTGATCATCAAGGCCGGAACATCGATCAGGAACCGAGTCCCCATGAACTGAGGAGCACCTTCCCAAACCTCAACAAGTTTTTTGAGCGACTCACTCGGTACGCCACCTTCTCGGAGGATCTTAGCCATCTCTGCGGGTGCTCGCGAACAGCTGAAGTGATCATGGTAGAGCCATTCCGGAATCTTGAAATTCATTCCGTAGCCCGCAAGCCAGGTTTGCATGCCGTCGACCAAATTCATGAAGTACTCGCTCCATGCGAATGCCAGCACACTGTTTCCGATCGAATATTCCATCAAAAGATTCCAGCCGATCAGCCATGCAATCAGTTCCCCGAATGCTGTAAACGAATAGGTGTACGCGCTGCCGCTGACAGGGATCGTGGAAGCGAACTCTGCGTAGCAGAGGGCGGAAAAGAGGCACGCGAACCCAGTGATGACAAACAGGATCGAGATCGCGGGTCCGCCGTCGAAGGATGCGGTACCGATCGTCGAGAAGATTCCCGCCCCGATGACGGCCGCAATTCCAAAGCAGGTCAAATCCAGTAGCGTAAGGGTTTTGACCAAAGATCCATGCTCACCAACGTCCAAGTCCTGTTGGATCTGAGCAATGGTTTTCTTGCGAAACAACCTCTCAAAAAGCGTGGATTTGGCCATGCTGGTCGTCGTCCTACTATCCTTTTTTCACCCAAAAATCGACACTTCCGCTCGCGCTGATAGTCCTTTGTAGCACCGAACCCCGCGGAATTGCTTGATATCGTAATCACCAGCAGTGTTTCTCGGGCTACGCGTCTTGGGAGTTTGACGGTAAATTCTAGGGAAGTCCGCTGTTACGATGTGCCGATACCACACTTCGGTGCGAGAGACCATCCGCTCGCCGCAGCCCCATGAGTTTTATCCCAATCAGTTCCTTTCAAAGCCAACCCAGTCATGAAAACGGACGAGCTACGTGAAAAATACCTGTCGTTTTTCCAATCCAAAGGCCACCATCGCCAGGCTAGCGACGTCCTCGTACCTACTTGGGATCCATCGGTTCTTTTTACCCCAGCGGGGATGAATCAATTCAAGGACCATTTCCTGGGTAAAGTGAAACTCGATTTTACTCGGGCGACTACCTGCCAGAAGTGCCTTCGTACGGGTGATATCGATAACGTAGGTCGAACCGCGTATCACCATACCTTTTTCGAGATGCTCGGGAATTTTAGCTTTGGTGACTATTTCAAGAACGAAGCGATCGCTTGGGCATGGGAGTTTTTGACCGATAAGAAATGGCTCGGTATCCCGCCAGAGCGTCTCACGATCACCGTCTACAAGGACGACGACGAGGCGGCCTCGATCTGGAATGAAAAGATCGGGGTCCCCATGATCCGCATCACCCGGATGGACGAGGCTGATAACTTTTGGCCTGCGAGCGCGCCGAGCCAAGGGCCCGATGGTGTCTGTGGTCCATGCTCGGAGATCTATTACACCCTCGATAACGGCAAAAACGTCGAGATCTGGAATTTGGTTTTCACCCAATTCAACCGCGTTGGCGAACCGCCCGACAATCTTCGACCGCTGCCGAGCAAGAACATTGATACCGGTATGGGGTTGGAACGCACCGCGAGTGTCCTTCAAGGCGTACCGACCAACTTCCACATCGACATCCTATTCCCGATCGTTCAAGCTGCCGCTGAAGTTTGCAGTACGAAATACGATTATGAAAGTGACGATGGTCGCCGGTTGCGACGCATCACGGACCACGTCCGTGCATGTACTTTTGCCATCCATGAAAATGTTTATCCAGGGCCGAAGAAAGCCCGTTACGTGATCAAGCGACTGCTGCGACGTGCCGTGCTCGACGGCCACCAACTAGGAATGCGAGAACCATTCCTCCATCAGTTGGTACCCGTGGTCGCTCAGATGATGAAATCCACCTATCCAGAACTCACCGAAACCATCGAGCGAGTTTCCCAAGTCATGAAGCGCGAGGAATCAGACTTCTTCTCGACCATCGACTCGGGTCTCGATCGGATTAATCGTGTATTCTCCGACATGTCGAGCCATGGGCGATTGATGGTCGATGGGAACGAAGCCGCGAGCTTGTACCAAACCCACGGCGTTCCGCCGGAACTCTTCCAACAGATCGCCGCCGAAAAGAACTTCACGTTCGATTGGGATGGATACCGTCAAGCGATGGTACGCCACGGGGACATCAGTGGCGGAGGTGGGATCGAACTCTTTGAAACGGGTCCGATCGAGACCCTCAAGGAAGCCCTCCATCACACCGAATTCCTGGGGTATGCCACAACTAAAAATTCCGCGCAGATCAAAGGGATCATCGTCGGCAAACCCAAGGACGATCGATTGGTCAGCTCCATCAGTGCCAACAGCGAAGGGGACATGTTCCGGATCGTTTTGGACCAAACTCCGTTCTACGGCGAAAGTGGCGGCCAAGTTGGCGATTCGGGCAAAATTGAATCGGCCAACGGTGTCTTCGAAGTCACCGACTCGCAGCGCAGCGGCGATCTCGTCGTCCATTATGGCCGGATGGTATCAGGCTCACTCAAGGAAGGGGAATCGGTCCAAGCTATCGTCGATGAAAATCGCCGCAACGCCATCCGGCGCGCCCACTCTGCTACCCACATCCTGCACCATGCCTTGCAGACCGAACTGGGCAAGCATGCCCAGCAGCAAGGTAGCAAGGTAGACTCCGATTGGTTGCGGTTCGACTTCAGCCACCAAGACTCCATCTCGGACGAGCAACTCAAAGCCATTGAAGCGATCGCCAACGCCAAGGTCGTCGAAGGGGCTCCGATCTCTTGGCAAAATGTTCCGCTCGCTACGGCACGCGAAGCGGGTGCCATGATGCTCTTTGGCGAGAAATACCCTGATCCGGTGCGCATGGTGAGCATGGGAAGCTTCTCCAAAGAACTCTGCGGTGGTACCCACGCTGACAACACCGCTGAGATCAGCACTATTGAACTACTAGGTGAAGAGAGCGTTTCATCCGGTGTTCGTCGGATCACTGCATTGACCGGCGAAAGAGCTCAAGAGCAACGCCGTAAGATCGAAACGCTCGCGCTCCGCGCCGCTGAAAAACTCGGCTGCTCTGTCGATGCACTC
>VGZN01000227.1 GCA_016872635.1 Planctomycetota bacterium
TACGAGCCCACCACAGCCACCCAGCAGAATCTTCAAACAACCCACCAACACGCTAGCCCCCGCTCAGACGGTGCACTCAAACGGTGCCACCCACCTACCCATACCATTCGACCTCTTCATTCGCTATAATCTCGGATACAGGAGCCAAAATATGCCCAGACCCTTGCGTGCAGAGCTATTCAACCCAACCGAAGTCTGCGTCGTCCACTGCATCCAACGATGTGTTCGTCGTGCTTTTCTCGCAGGCGAAGACCCGGTTACTGGTAAAAACTATGATTTTCGACGGGATTGGATCCGAGAACGACTCGAGTCTCTCGCGGCTGTTTTCGGCATCGATGTGCTAACTTATGCCATTTTGTCCAACCATTTGCACATCGTTCTTCGAACACGCCCAGATGTTGTGGCAATCTGGTCTGATCAAGAAATTGCAAGGCGTTGGTTGAGTTTGTTCCCGGGCCAACGAGTTGACGAGTTTCTCGGGCAACCCACACAAAATCAAATCGACGCCATCGCGAACGACGGCAATCGCATCTCGGAGATTCGCCAACGCCTCAGCAATCCGTCATGGTTTATGCGGGCTTTAGCCGAGCCAATCGCACGAATGGCAAATCGTCAAGATGAGTGTACTGGCCGATTCTGGGAGGGACGATTTAAGGCTCAAGCAATCAAGGATGAAGCAGGTTTGCTCGCATGCAGCATGTATGTGGATCTGAATCCGATTCGCGCCGCTTTAGCCACCACACCCGAGGAATCTCGTCACACTTCTGCGTACGACCGAATTGAGGGATTAAATGGCAAAACAGTCGACTCGATGGCTATGGATACCATTGTTATCTCAACGGAAGAGGCAGGGAAAATCCGACGTACATCTAGTCCGGAGCAATTGAGGGACAGACGGGCCCAAGCAAGACGCCCGCGTCGAGGCCGCGCGATGCTGCGAGACGCTTGGTTAGCGCCCCTCTACTTGGATGAAAGCACCCAATCAGGCCCTCAAGTTAGTAACTCCAAAGTACGAGCTAGCGACAAGGGCTTCTTGAATATGTCACTCAAGGACTACCTCCGATTACTTCAATGGACAGGTAGTAATCGCCCATCGCTTGGAAAACCTCAAACACCTCGGGAAGTAAACTCGATCCTAAAGCGATTGGGTATAGATGGTAGTGTTTGGATTGAGTTGGTATGGCGATTCAAAAATTACTATCAAGGAAGCTCAGCGGGTATGCCGGAAAACATGGCTCAGCATGCGTCCGCGAACAATCATCGTTGGAATCGAGGACAACGAGCGGTTCGGCTCTTATTTGCCTCAGGCTGA
Source organism: Planctomycetota bacterium (assembly GCA_016872635.1). GTDB lineage: Bacteria > Planctomycetota > Planctomycetia > Pirellulales > Pirellulaceae > JBKCUI01. The sequence goes on from VGZN01000227.1 coordinate 1,313, forward strand.
AGTTGAGAACGAGAACGATCTCATGCATTGACCTCGCTCCTCGTTAAGTACGTATTTCGACGACGTATTTGGGATCCTTGCTTGCCTGACCTCTGTCGCAGCAGTTGCGTTTCTACGGCTAGGTGTGTACGCGTGGAAAATGAGGGATAAAAAGTAGAGACCAGCATCGAGCAATCTCAATCGAGGGTGAAAGGCCCCCAATACACTAGCAAATTAGGTGATATTCGAGAGTGAATTTTAAAAAATGGTGGGTGGCACGTTCTGAATGAGGAGCAGAACGTTCTGCTGCGCGGCGTGTAGATTGCTACAATGCGCGAGTTGGCGATAACGCATGGCTTGCACCGACAATCTCTCCGGGAACTTTACATGGAATTTCTTGAGACTCCTCTGTTCGATGACGACATCTTTAAGATGCTCGTTCGTTTTGGGATCAATCTCTTTTTTCTCGTAGCAATTGTCGTTTTTGCAATTCGCCCGAGAAAGAAAGATCGCGAGTACGCGTTCACGGTCGTCATGCTTAACGTGATCGTTTTCTTCATCTGCTTTACCATGAAGAAACTCGAACTCGATCTTGGCTTGGCACTCGGGCTTTTCGCAGTCTTCGGCGTGCTCCGCTATCGGACCGACGCATTGCGTCCAAAGGAAATGACCTATCTGTTCATCGTCATCGGCTTGGGAGTGATCAATTCCCTGACTAACAAGAAAACCAGCTTCGCGGAGGTCCTTCTTGTTAACCTTCTGATCCTCGTTATCGCCGTTTTCAAGGAGGCCTATGTACGTCGTGCTTCTCCACGAGAAAACCAAATCCCCGCCACCAACGACAATAAAAGGAAGGTTAAAGAAACGAATTCAACAGAGCTTCTCGAAACCAAGAAGGGGAATAGGTACCGAGTCGAATACGACAAACTCGAGTGGCTCGGTGTCGCGCATCGTGAAGCATTATTGACCGACCTTAAAGAACGTACGGGAATGGAAATATCCGAGTTCAGGATTAGGAAAGTAGATCTCTTACAGCGCAGAGCGAGCCTCGATATTTGGACTGTTCCAACTTCATAACGTTCACTTCAATACAACCGCAGTATGATTTTTTGGCGTCCATCGGAACTCGTAAAAGGATCGTGTGTATGTCAGCCAAACTGGGAATTTCGTTCGACTTTCATCAAAGTGGGAAAACTGCATGTTCACAACGAGGGGGAAATGGCTTTTTCTTTGTGTCATGTTTTGTCTCATTGCGTCGATTCGGAACTTCGTTCGCAAGAGCCACCGCCTGATTCTTCATCTGGTAACATCCCTCCGCCCCCTGGTTCCGCTGGACCGAGTGGGTTCGCTCTCGGACCTCCTCGATTTGGGGCCGCAGGGATGGGGGGAATGCAAAATAGTTTGCTGAATTTGATCCAACTCCCTGAGGTTGGCAGAGAAATCAAACTGACTGAAGACCAAGTTAGAGATATCCAAGACCTTCAAAAAGGGCTTAGCGAGTCCATCCAACGGCATTTGGCGAGCTTGGATCCACAAGAAATGTTCAATCTCGACGAATTTGAGCGATTGGAGAAGATGGACGATTTTCGAGAAGCAATGGAATCTCTCCACAAGACTCATGATCAAAAGCTGAAAGAAAAAATCTCATCCGCGCAGTGGACTCGCTTGATAGGACTTTTGATCCAAAGACAAGACGTTCAAGCTTTGAACGTGCACGAAGATCTCCAGGAAATGCAATTAACGGATCAGCAACTGCAACTCGTCAAGACTTCTGAAAACAGTCCATATCCATCTCCAGGCGTTGGTGGTGGCTTTCCTGACTTTGCTGCGATGGAACGAACGCGCCGCATCGATCCGATGATACACTGATCATGTTCACCAACCATCGATTCTTCAAATCCCGACTTGCTATCCGCTTTTTCGTCCACTTTCCGTCAATCCAATCCAACGCCTTCCATATGATTGATGCTTGAGTCTATCGCTGAGTATTTTGAATCGATTCCATCGTCCCACCGAACCATAATTCTTATCGGTGGAATCGGATTTTTTTGGTACCTCGAGACCGCGGTTCCTCAAATCGTGTTCCGCTACAAGAAATGGCAACACGCTTGCACCAATCTGTTTTACACGTTTACTACTATCCTCATCAACTTCTCCCTTGCGTTCTTTTTGTTGCGAGCCACCGATTGGGTCCAAGCACGAAGCATTGGTATTCTAAGCGTGTGTGGGTCGTTCCCCGAGCTTTTGCGACTCCTGGCAGGACTAGCATTACTCGATCTTTTCGGAGCCTATCTCCCGCATTGGCTAGAACATAAAGTCGGCATCTTGTGGCGTTTTCATCTCGTCCACCACAGCGATAACTTTGTGGACACGACCACTGCGAATCGACATCACCCGGGCGAAAGTTTTCTTCGATTTGCATTCACGATAATTGCAGTTGTGGTGACGGGAGCTCCACTTTGGATGGTAATGCTCTATCAAAGTGTCTCGGTAATCATGTCCCAATTCAATCATGCCAACATCCGTGTTCCTATCAAGCTGGATCGATGGCTAAGTCTCGTTCTTGTTACTCCGCGTATGCACCACATCCACCACCATTACCAACAGCCTCTAACCGATCGCAACTTCGGTAACATTTTTTCGTTTTGGGATCGATTGCTGGGCACCTTTGCGTGCATTCCAGAGGAGATGATCATTTACGGAATTGATTCCCACCCGGACCCCGAAAAGAATTCCCAGATCCTGCGTTTGATAGCGATTCCGTTTCTTGAAGTGGAGCCTATTTTGGCTCGAGGTAAAACACCTGAGCATCCTTTCATTGATTAAATTCGCCACAGCTCGTAAAGCTGTGTTCGCATCGCTGAGGCTAGCGTGAACTTCTTCGACCGGTTGCGGGAGTTCAACCATGTCTTAGTCGACATTTCGATTTGATACAGTAGTCGCTATTTCCCGCGAACCCTACGATCCACAGATGTGTCTTGTGGTCATTTTCGAGATTTGCAATGGAATGAGATGCCTGTACTCCTGGAGAAAGCGCGCCCCCCATTTCTTGTGTCGAATGATCCTGCAAAACTGGATCTAGAAGTCATCCACGGTTTCCTTTCCAACTCGTATTGGTCCCCCGGAATTCCCTTGGCGGTCCTACAACGGGCGGTAGCTGGGTCGCTGTGTTTTGGGCTGTATCACAATGGTTCTCAAATTGGTTTCGCCCGGATTGTCACTGACCACGCTACCTTTGCGTACCTTTGCGATGTATTCGTACTCGAAGAATATCGGGGTCGAGGACTCGGCCATTGGCTTATTCAAACCCTCACCGAGCATCCAGATCTACAGGCATTGCGGCGTACAATTTTAGTCACTCGCGACGCACATGGCTTGTATGAGAAATTTGGCTTTTGTCCCTTAGTACGGCCGGAGGGATATATGGAGCTGCACCGTCCCAATGTCTGCGAGGCCCAGCATTTGCCTGAGTAATGCAACACCCATTTGGGGATGATTCCAATGTTTCGATTATCGCTAGCGACGGTGGAGAGCTGGTTCCAACGCCCAATCGCCAATTGCTTCCGCGTGTGGCCATGAACGCTTTCTGCAATACAGTGCCCCCTGGGGGGCTCGGCCTTTGCAATTGCAGGGTAGTCGTCGTTGTTTTCATCCGGCACATGGAACTGCTACACTGCACTCTCCATTTTACTCCGAAAATTGGTCCTCCTTGAACCCATGTAAAGGTTCATAAAATGAAAATAACAATCGTCGACGGTGATTTGCTCGATCAAGACGTGGACGTCATCGTCAACGCATGGAATAGGAATATCATTCCTTGGTCGTTGCTTATTCCCCAAGGAGTTTCAGGGGCGATCAAGAGACGGGGTGGAACGCAACCGTTTCGAGAACTGGGACGACTAGGCGCGATCCCGTTTGGACACGCCGTCGAAACCTGTGCAGGCACGCTTCCTTTCAAGTCGATCATCCACGTAGCTGGAATCAATATGTGCTGGCGATCTTCTGAAAGTTCCATTCGCGACTCGGTCAAAAACGCCATCGCACTAGCGCAAACTCGCGGATACAGGTCTATCGCGTTGCCCTTGATCGGCGCGGGGTCCGGAGGGGGGCGTGCGGACAAGGTTCAAGCGATCATCGAGTCGGAACTAAGTAAGTGCCAGTTCGACGGCGAGGTGCGCGTTGTTCGCTATTGCAAGAGCCCTAAGACCAGCAAGTAACCATTAACTATACAGCGATGGTCACAGCCCCCATTTGACAGAAAAATCTCTCGCAGCAATCAACCGTATTACTTTTTCGGGGTTTCTTCATTGATGACAATCACCGGAGCGATGGCCTCCAAATCAGCTTTGATTTTCTCAGCCTCCCCGACAACTACGATCACTAAACCGTCACGATGAATCAGCTTTTCAGACACTTCCTTTACCTGATCCGCCGAGGTACTAGCAACCTCACCGAGGTAGAGCTTTTGGTAGTTGGAAGGCAGACTCTCCGTTTCTAACAACCACAAATCCCCAATAGTCGCTTCTGGCGTTTCCCGGTCGCCTGCGAAGGAGCCAGTGACAAAGGTCTTAGTATCCTCCAATTCGCTTTCCGTTGGCTTACCTTCCTGCATCGTCTTAACAACGTCCAGAATGGTACGAATCGTATCGACCGTACTAACAGTTTTGGAAAAGGTACTGATCTGAAATTCTCCGGCGAATCGTCGTGCCGCCACCCCACCCCGGGCCCCGTAGGTTAACCCCTTTTCAACACGTATGGCTTTATTCAAGCGGCTATTGAACGAACCTCCCAGAATACTGGACATTACCGTGGCTTGACTGAAGCTAGAGTCGGTACGTCCGATACTGACATGGCCAACTCGTATCTGGCTTTGTTCGGATCCAGGACGATCATACAGCAGAATTTGCGTTTGGGTGTTATCGGGCAGCACGGGCAGTGCGGGCAGGCTAAGTTCACCTTCCACCTTCCAATCGCCCAAGTACTTTTCCGCGAGTTCAAATCCTGCTTCGGAAGTAATGTCACCAGCCAAGTAGAGGGTGCAGTTATCGGGTCGCACATTGGCTGAAAACCAATCCTTCAAATCATCGACTTTGATGGCACGAACATCGGAGGTCTCGCCGGTGACGGTTCTCGCATAGGGATGCTCGCCATAGATGCGTCGACGAAATTCACGGTCTGCGAGATACTCGGGAGTTTTCGTGGAAATGGACAACCCCAGAAGCGTTTGCGATGACAGAATGCTGTACTCCTCCTTTGGGAACGAGGGGTTGCGAGCCATATCCGCGAGCAATTCGATTGCAAGCGGGACCTTGTCCGTCAGCGCCGATCCGGAAATCGTAGCGCTATCCATGGCAGATGCGCCTGCGAGACTGATAGCATTGCTTTCAAGCACCTCCGCCATTTGCTTCGCGGTCTTACTTTTAGTTCCTTGCGAGACCATGCTCATTGTCATCGCGGCCACGCCAGGCTTGCGCTCGGTCCACGAGCCACTACGGATCCCCAGCACCATAGAAACGATTGGAACTTCGTGATTGCTAATCACAGCAATGTTCAAACCATTGGCCAATCGCTTCTTAGCGACCGACGGTTCCGGTACAGTATCAATCGGCCCAGAAACTGGTGGTTTTTCTGGAAAGTCTGAGGGACGCAATGCACCAGCCTTTGGGCCCGATCGATCTACAATTCGATTGGTCGACGGCTCACTGGGTGCCGGGCCTTCGTCGCTTGAGGATGATTTGTTGGAACCGCCAAAAAGTGATTTCAGCATTCCCCCTGTGCTAGGCTCGATCCTGATGTCGCGGCGGTTGTTGGGTATCAAGTACTTCTTCGCCACGCGTTGTACATCTTCAATGGTGACCGCTTCAATCTCCTTCAGTCGTTCATTGATACGATCAGTATCCCCATGAAGTACCGCAAAGTTTCCTAAACGCGACGCCTTATTTGCAACTGTGTTGGCCCCTAAAACTTCATTACGGCGCAGTTGATTCTTCATCTTGTCCAGTTCCGCTTGGGTGATCGGCTCGTTCACGATTTGCTCGATATGCTTATCGATCGTCTTGATCAGAAGCGACTTATCCCCCACCAAGGGGAGCAACACTCCTCCAGCCCCTGCGATCCCACTATCTTCGAAAGCAAACGAACCACCGATCGCGATCTGTGCGATCTTCTGTTCTTTAACGATATCGACATAGATTCGGCTTGACTCACCACCACCGAGAACACCCATCAGAACTTCGAGCGGAACGGAGTCTGGGTGGTCCGAACCAACTGTAAAATACGCACAACCGATGAGTGGCAGTGGGCCTTTGTCCTCGGCAATCTCGATCGGTGGGCGAGGCTTATCCATCGGAAATGGTTTACACTCAGGTTGCTCTGGATCTGGACATCGTGGGATCCATCCAAAGTACTTGGTCGCGAGTTTCCGTACCTCTTCGTGCTTGACCGCCCCCACCACAACCAACGTGGCATTGTTGGGTACGTAGTATATATTCCAAAAGGCTGCCAATTCCTCAATGGGCGCCTTTCGCAAATGCGAGATCCGGCCACCGGGAGTCCACGCATAAGGGCGATCACCATACATCGCCGCAAGTACTTTTTCGGGTGCCCGACCGTAGGGGCGGTTGTGCCCCATCCGGAGCTCTTCCTCGACAACCTTTCGTTCCGTATAGAATCCCTTCTCATCGATTTTCAAAAATGCCATTCGCTCAGCTTCCAACCACAGCACCAATTCGAGCTGGTTGCTAGGCACCTCATTGACATAGACGGTTTGATCGAACGACGTGTAGGCGTTGCAATTCCCCCCCACCTTTCGAATATTGTCGAAGTGCCCCGTCTCGTTAAGTCGATCGGTTCCGCGGAACATCATGTGTTCGAACATATGCGCGAACCCTTGGCGATCAGGCTCTTCAT
>VGZN01000228.1 GCA_016872635.1 Planctomycetota bacterium
CATGTCCGACCATCCCGGTTCAGTGGCACTCGCATCTGATCGATAGTAGCGGTATCGTCCGGCTTCAATGTCCAATACGTCGAGTGATCGGGACTGCAGTGCAAATTGATTCCGTCGTACCGCACGACTCGAACGCTTCTCAAGTCATCCACCTGAATAACCATCGAACGACAAGCACGTTGCAGACCTACTTCGTCTTTCGTCGACAGAAAATGCGAGACCGAAGTCGCAAGTTTTTGGCATACCAACTGCCGTTCCTGAAGCACGGTCGAATTGTCAATATGCAACATCCCCAACATGTTGGCAGCCAACATCGGCCCGAACGACATAGTCGCCAGGATGATCGCCATACGTATGGAGGCTCGGAAACGGTGCATGGAACAACGGTATGCAATTGAAGGAGAAATAGCCGGTCGTGTCCCCACGTCCGAATCGACACCCCCGCTTTGGCGTGGTTCTTGACTCTGAACAGCGGGAACGGACCTCGATTGTAGTTTTCGTGATCTGGGTCACCGTACTGTTGCTCAAAGAAGCTGTCGCGGTGAAAGGGGATCGGTGTAGCTTCAAGAGAGACCCCAATTCAATGGAAGGCTATTACGTTTGTAACAGCTGTAGGGATTGTTCCCTAAGCCGGTCTACCGCACGGCTTGGCCCAACGAGTCAACCCTGCCTTTCTCTATTTCCCCAAAGCAACCCACTGGGCAATTCATACCGATAGGGCTGGCTTTACGGACTGTGACTAAGAATCGTATGGCAACGATTCCACTTAGCCAGCATTATCGAATGACATCGGCGTAACCAATACTCCGTCAACTGGTCTTGCTATCAAGCTCGATAAGCAGATTTGAGTAGATTCGCAGGATAGGCCCGAACTGTCGGAAGCGAACCCCCGCTCGATTTGCTTCGCGACATGGAGGTCGTGAATATGAAACAACGCAGGACGCGCAAAAAGCTAGACGGCTGGGCGGTGGTAAACACCTTCCCTGCTTTAGTATTGTGCTGTGCCCTGCCGTTGTTCGGGCAATCGTTTGGTCAGGCTCCAGGACAATCCCCCGTCTCCTACGACAAATCGAACCGTCAAGCGGCGAGCCCCCCCGGTTCTTCCACCGCTGTTGGCAAAGAGGATGTTGTGCGCATGGATGTGCGTCCGACAACTATCATGCCACCACGAACGGTAGGGGCAAAAACGCCAACAGGTTCCGCCCATGTGCCAAAGGCTCCGACGGCCGCGACGACTCAAGCAAGCCCGATTGTAGCCAAACCTATGGCTATTGGCCCGATTTCGCCCGGTCCAGCCAAACCGATCACTGGTCCTCTGCCTGCTCATTCGCCACAAATGCCTCGAACCAACATGCCGACGATGCTTCCGCCATCGAATCGCATGCAAGTCACTGTCGGGGGGCCAACTCGAACAATACCAACATCGGGTTCGACACAAATTCCCAACCTGCTTCCGCCAAGTGCACCAGAGGGCGTTGGCAATGTTGCCACCGCCACCGAGCCGACGCTGAGTCCCAATCAGCCTGCCGATGGATCATTGCCAATCCCAGAAAGGGAACTGAAGCAGCCCGAAGGGCTACCTCTGGACACGCCAAATCAGAAGTTCAGTGCGCCGAAAAGAGAAGGATTCAGTCAGACATTTTCACCGGAACCAAATACTCCCAAGACCTACGAGCTTCCTCATGGCATCAATGGAGTCGAGGAACTGCTCGGTGGAGGTGCATCAACGCGAAAGTCGTTAGGAGGTGCTGATGCTCGCACCAAAGAGCCATCGATTCCCGGGGCCCAGTACCCAGTGTCGGTCCAAGCCCTTCCCAACGCAGATTCTGCTGACCCACTAAATGCTGCGAACCCCAACAATCCAACATGGGGTGATGGGGTATCCAATGCACTATCGCCGCCGCGCGTGGACGATATCGCAAAGGATTTGGACGAAACCAAGTTCCCAGATTATCCGGCAATCAATCAAAAGAACTTCCCCCAGTTTCCTGTTCAGTCCGAGTTTCAAGCAGATGGGATGGGGCGGTCGAGCTCCTTATTGGAAGCTGTTCTGCCATCGGATCAGTCTCAACGGACCATTGAAGATGCGAGCAACCGACGGGATTCGATCAGTTCTTTGCCTGAACCCAATCGTGGCTCCTTACCCAAGCAGTTATCTGGAAACCCTTGGTGGTACGACTTTACGAAGCAGCCTCTTTTGGTCAGGGACCAACCGCAATCAGCCTACTATGTCGAATTGGATCAATTGATCGGTCTGTCGCTGCAGTTTTCCCCGAAAGTTCAAGCAATCCTCAGCGTACCGAAAATCGCACGGTCGGAGATCGGCATCGCACAAGCCGAATTGGACCCACGAGGCTTCGCGCAGAGTCGATTCCATAACAATTCTGACCCTGTTGGAAACACACTCACGACGGGTGGTCCTCCGCGATTGGAGGATACCGGCTGGGATAATTTCGCTGGTGTTCGGGACAAGATGGCGACTGGGGGTCGCGTTGAGTGGTCTCAAGCGTTGAACACCCGCAACAGCAACTCGCTCTTCTTCCAACCCACCCAACAAGCGGAAGCCAAATACACGTTGAACTTCATTCAGCCGATGGCTCGCGGTGCGGGAGTTTATTACAACACGGCCGCCATTCGGATCGCTGGTCTTCGAACCAATGCGACACTCGGATCTGCCAACCGGCGTCTCCAAGAGCATGCGATGGACGTCATTGTTGAATACTACGAACTCCTGTTGAACAGGTGCTTGCTATCCCAAGCACTCAATGGCCAAAACCGTCTTTATCAAATCCACGAAAAGCTCAAATCCCGCGTCGAGATCGACTTGGACAAATCCCAACTGAGTCGCAGTTTGGCAGCGATCGCAAAGTTGCAGGAACAAATTGCAACGCTCCGAGGAAGCATACGTTCCAATCAAGCCCGATTAAGAGAATTGGTAAACTCTCCGTTGATCAAAAGCCCCGACTGCCGTGAGCTGATACCAACGACTATGCCGATCTCAATGTTGGTGGAAGTTGATTTGGAAAGCGAAATGATCGGTGCCTTGCAACTTCGAGGCGACGTCGTGGAAGTTCAGAACCAAATCGAAGTCGCTCGTGTTGAAAGAAACATCGCCAAGAACGACCTTCGTCCTCAATTGGATGCAATCGCAGAGACATACGTCCGAGGTTTGCAGGGCAATTACGACGTAGGACGCGCATGGTCGAGCCAACTCGATACAGGTCGTCCTAGTTACTTCGCAGGAGCAGTCTATCAAAGCCCTTATGGAAATCGGGCTGCCAAATCACAATTGCAGGGCCGCACCGCGGAATTGGCAAGGCTCATCTACGATTACGAAGAAACACTCAATGCGGCCCGCGCGGAACTCGAATCAGCAACCTACAACTCAGAGTCGCTCTTCGAAGCGACGGATGCAGCGATTCAGTCGACCTTTGCAACCCAAGACGAAGTAGAACATCAAATGGCGACCTTTCTGTCGAACTTTGATGGACGCAAGTCGGTCACTTCGATCCTCAGCGATTTGCTCGATGCCGAACAACGTTTGATCCAGGCTGAAAACAACTGGGTAACCAAGCATATCCTCTACATGAAAGCGTTGTCGCAAATCAAGTACGAGTCTGGAACGTTGCTTTCAATCATGGCCGAATAGCTCTACAGCCAAACAGCGAATTGTTTCCGCTTAGGATGCGTCAAGCTGCTGCAGGGAGTCTAGCCCGACGAAACGGCATTCCGAGATGAGTCCCTCGATGAAATCCTCGGTCGCATCGTAAATCCACTCAAATCTTGACGCGGATGGACGACCATATCCCCCCATAAAGCCTCCAAAGCTATCCCCGGATTGCGAGGTGTTCGCTGGGCGGAATTGTTGCAGCATCGCATCGATTCCAATTGCTCGTACTCCTGCAGAGAACCAATCGATAGCTTGCGAGGGCCGAGCAGGGGGAGTCGTCACAAGCAATGAAAACCCTTTCCTCCCTGAATCCTGAATAGCTCGTGTCGCTGTTGAGATCGCAGAATCGACGGGGTGGAGTTCGAGGGATTGCGACGTTAGCAATTCACCAGTGATATGAGTGAGCAAGGTCACGTAGTCGAAACCGGCATCGATGATGTAGCGAACATCATCGTAGATCGAGCAAGCTGCGATCGCCGCCCCAACCAGAACTCCCTGCTGATCGCTGGATTGCCGGAGCATGTCAACTCGCCTAGATAGTTGCTCGATACTGGAAATATCGCGCGGCATCCTAGGTATCCAATGCGTTTTGGTAAGCCGAGCCTGACTCGCTGAAGCATGCGAATTTGGGTCTGAGATGCCTTGGAAAAACTGCACCTCGATCTGCTCGGCATGATGAAATGTTGCTGGCTGAAAGTATTCGTTAACGTAGACAGGGACAATCTCAATTCCGGCTGCAAGGGACCGCGAGTCCGGCGTGGAGGAATCATCATGGCTTCGGTACGTGCTTACACCCAACTCCCGGCGCAACCGCCCAAGGAGTGCTGCCATCTGCTCACTGCAGGAACTGTCCACGCCTTGCCGCAAAAACATTGGACTTGGCCATGAAAGACTCGACTCTCCACTGGCCCCCTTGAGAACACAACTGCTGTCGAATGTCTCATCCGCCAGCGACAAGTCAGCATTGAGCCTCTCGTAGAGAGGTCGAGGCCGAAAGCGACGGAGTTTCGATTCGTAATTAGTCATTGCTCGTGTGCCCGCTTGTTCAAACCACCCAAATTTTAGGAATCCAGGCGTCGGCGAAAGACGCGAAACTCCTTGCCAGAGGGAGTCTTGATCCCCGCTTTCAGCAACAACAAGCCGAGCTTCAGACGATCTGGCTCCCGCAGTCGCTGCTCCTCGATGTCCTCGCTAACACTGACCACATCACCACGAAGATAGATGGTACCACCTCGCAAGCCCCTGCCGAGTTTCTCACCAGCGTTCCCGCCAATGATGAGCGTTCCCTGCTGCATGCAGTAGCCCGCCTCGGCCCCAACGTTTCCACGAACGAAAACATCAGCACCGTTAAGGCAAATACCAGTTCGCACTCCAGCGGTCCCGTAAACGGCAACCAACCCTCCCACTGCCATCGAACCAAGCGAATCGGTCACCGACCCCTTGATGACGACTTGGCCTGACCTCAGCGAATGGGCGGCGAACTCTCCCGCATCACCATCGATGGTGACTTCGACATTGTCTGCACCGCAAAACGCATAATCACCCACGGATCCAACAACGTCGATGTGGTTGGGATAACTCAATCCAACACCCACGAAATGATGCACGCCGTCGCCGACAACTCGAATCGCAACCGTACTTATATCCGCAGCCGTCTCCCTCGATTGCTGCGACAGCAATACCTCCCCAATAGCGTGATGGAGCCGAGCACCACAGATCGAGGAGAGGCTGAGTTCAACAGTTCCGTTCACTGCCACGCATTCCTAACTGGATTTCTTACTCGTCTTTGAAGAGCCTTTTGACGCTTTGGCGCTGCCCTTTTTCGCAACCTTCTTGGCAACCTTCTTCACTGTCGATTTCACGCCAAGGTCATCTATCGATGCATCTTCGTCACCGGAGATTTTTTTGGTAGTCGCTTTCTTGCTAGCGGTTTTCGTTTTTGTAGCAGCGGTTTTCTTAGCACCGCGTCCAGACTTTTTCTTGCTCGGACCCGCGGTAGCCCGGGCCTGTAGCAAACTCACCGCCTGTTCGAAACTGAGTTCCTCTCCCGACATATCTTTCGGCAGCGACGCATTGGTTTCACCATCGGTGACATACAGTCCATAGCGACCGTCCCGCAATTCGATCGGTTTGCTGGTCACCGGTGATGCATCGAAGGTTTTGAGAGGAGGAGCGGCAACCCCTCTACCTCGACCACTCGCAGTCTTGGGCTGTGCCAATATCGACAAGGCTTGTTCGAGCGTGATTTCGAGCAATTGATACTCAGGTCCAATCGATCGCGATTCTGATCCATGCTTGATGAAAGGGCCAAATCGTCCTTGAGTAGCGATCACCGGTTCACCATCGTCGGGATGCGGACCGAGATCCCGCGGTAACGACAACAACTTCACGGCTAAATCCACGGTCACATCGTCGACACTAACTCCCTTAGGCAATGACGCATTCTTCTTTTCTTCATCGTCCGCGGCACCCATCTGCACATAAGGTCCAAAACGCCCCTGTTTGATGAATATCGGTTTGAGGGTATTAGGGTGAACACCAAGTGGTTGCTCACCCTTTTCCTGCTTCTCAAGTAGTGCGACCGCGGTCTCGAGGGTGAGTTCATCAGGAGGCATGTCGTCTGGGATGCTCGCGCGGCGATCACCCCGTTCGACGTAGGGTCCATAGCGACCGATCCGGACACAGACATTCGGCAAGTCGGGATCGGTGTTGGACTCGAGCGGATAGGAGCACGCGATTCGAGGATCGATCTCAGCGACCTTCTGCTCCAATAATGGCTTGAGCCCGATCCCTCCCGGGGCCGCATCTCCGGGAGACATATTATCGCCAAAATAAAACTCTTGGAGATAGGCTAAATTCTCGCGCTCGTTTCGACTGATCTCATCGAGGTAGTCTTCCATTTCTGCAGTGAACTGGTAATCCACGAGCGAAGAGAAATGGTCTTCCATCAATCGGATTACAGCGAATGCAGTCCAACTCGGTACCAGCGCATTCCCCTTTTTAAAGACATAGTCTCGCCGCAGAATTGTGTCGATAATCGCAGCATACGTACTCGGGCGACCAATGCCTCGTTCTTCCAAGGCTTGGGTTAACGATGCTTCGGTAAATCGAGCGGGCGGCTGCGTGGTATGCGACAAACTTTCCAGTGCATCCAGCAGCAGCTTCTCTTGAAGATTCACCGTCGGTAGGAGTTTTTCTTTTTCTGCCAGTTCCGCTACGGGGTCGTCGCTTCCCTCAACATAAGCTCTCAAGAAACCTTCGAATTCTATCGATGTTCCCGTGGCCTGGAAAATTGCGTCACCCGCTTGAATCGTCATCACGACGCGACGTTTTCGAGCATCGGCCATCTGCGAAGCGATGGTTCTCTTCCAAATCAATTCAAACACGCGAAACTGATCGTAATTGAGTTCGCCTCGAAGTGCCTCAGGAAGTTGGAATGGATGACCCGCAGGTCGAATCGCTTCGTGAGCCTCCTGCGCATTTTTAACTTTGGTTGCATAAGTCCGCTCGCTCGCGTAGAGGAACTCGGGACCATACTGCGATCGAACCAATTCGCGAGCCGCTCCGACGGCCTCCTTAGAAAGTGTCGTTGAGTCGGTACGCATGTAGGTGATATAGCCGTTTTCGTACAAACTCTGAGCGACCCGCATCGTGTCGCGAGCGGTCATCCCCAGCTTACGGTTTGACTCCTGCTGTAGCGTACTCGTGGTGAACGGGGGCTTGGGACGCTCCGTGTATGGCTTGACTTCGACGTTATTGACCACGAAATCCGACTTCATGAGCCGCTGCTTCAGTTCCTGCGCACTCTTGTCGTCAAGCAGCAATAAGTTTGGATCCTTCAGCTTGCCGGTCAATGGATCGAAATCCTTTCCCGAGGGGATTCGTCGACCTCCCACGCTGACCAGCATCGCTTGAAACCGCTCTCGTCCCGCCGTCTCCAGATGGGCCTCAAGATCAAAGTAGGTGGCACTTCGAAAGGCCATCCGATCTCGTTCCCGCTCTACGATCAAGCGGACAGCAACGCTCTGAACCCGGCCAGCGGACAGCCCCGGACGGACTTTCTTCCACAGCAATGGAGAGACGTCATAACCATAGAGTCGATCCAAAATTCGGCGGGTCTCCTGGGCCTTGACCAACCCCTCATCGATCTGACGAGTCGATTGAAGAGCACCCTGAATCGCCTCTTTGGTGATTTCATGGAAAACCATCCGATGGACAGGCACCTTGGGCTTGAGAACCTCTCTCAAGTGCCACGAAATCGCCTCTCCCTCTCGGTCCTCGTCCGTCGCCAAATACAAGTCCTTGGCTTCTTTGAGCGCCGATTTCAAAAAGTTTACATGCTTCTTTTTGTCAGCCGGGACGATGTAGAGGGGCTCAAAACCCTCGTCGACATTGACCCCCAACGAGGCCCACGACTGCGTTTTGAACTCGGCCGGCACTTCCTTGGCCCCCCCTGGCAGGTCTCGAATGTGACCGATCGAAGCCTCGACTTGGTATCCGCTCCCAAGGAATTTTGAAATCGTCT
>VGZN01000229.1 GCA_016872635.1 Planctomycetota bacterium
CTACCGCAGTTCTCGATCATGACCTGCATTGGGTTTAGAGAAACCATGGTGCACGCGAACGCGCGAAGGGGATGCTCAGTACAACGTATGCGTTTTTAGCAATAGCGATTTAGCCTGTCCCAAGTCTACTCGGGCACTGAGGTGCCTGCGACTTCTAACGGAAGGTTTGGTCCTCGGCTCTACTCTCTACTCTCTAATTTCTAATTTCTAATTTCTAATTTCTAGCTGCGAAGCAGCTATCCACTTGATTACACGCGTGACTCGGACAGGAGCTTTTGCCAGCGCGGACTTACGACGGCCAGCATCGACTGATGCAGCAGGCCATTCGTGGCGCAAACACTACTATGTCGGCCCAGCGGCAATTCTGCACCATGGCAATCCGTCAACACCCCACCAGCTTCGCCGAGCAGCACACCTCCTGCTGCATAATCCCAAGGGCTCAAGCGGTATTCGAAGAAGACATCGAACCAGCCGCATGCCAGATAGGCAAGATCCAGCGCAGCCGCTCCACAACGACGCATTCCATGGATATCGGAGCGAAAAAGTTCCGCGAGCGTGTCGAGCGTCGTTTGCATCATTGTGCCTCGATCATAGTAAAACCCGCACGACACCATCGCATCGCTCAATCCTTTTGCCAAACTGACCTTAGATCTCTCACCATTGACCCACGCTCCTTCTCCTTTCGCCGCGACAAACCAATCCCCCACCGCTGGATTGCAAACCACCCCAACTTTGCCAACACCGCGCTCGTAATAGCCGACCGAAACTGCGAAATGGGGCATTCCATGCAAGTAGTTATTGGTTCCGTCCAGAGGGTCGATGATCCATAGGTTCTCAGAATCAGCCCGATCGCTGTGCGTCTCTTCTGAAATCACGGCATGATCCGGAAAGTGTGCTCGTATGGCGGATACGACAGCCGATTCCGCGGCCAAATCCGCTTCGCTGACGAAATTCGCAACCCCTTTGGTCTCAACCCGCAGTTCTTTACGGAAGAACCTCAACAACTCCAAGCCACCTGCCCATGCCGCATCAATCGCAACCCCTGCGATAGGATGGGATAGACGTTCGGTCGATCGATCTTTGTTCCACCTAAAGGCATCCACCACGCTGAAAGCACTCATCACGATAGTCCGAATTCTCTTTTGGAAATGGATTCAAAACCATCCAAAGCAAATGTTTTACTCGCGACTCTACGCGCACGGATCCACGTACACTACGCGTGCTCGCGATATCGCATGTGCCAAAGCAACCCCACCAGAGTCTTCGCATCGATGATGTTGCCATCGCGCAACTGTCGATCCACCTCCGACCACGATAGGATGCGATTGCTCATCTGTTCACCCAATTCGCGCTGAGTTTCTCCCGGAGTCAAATCCCGAGCAACATAAAAATGCATCTTCTCATCAAGAATACCTGGAGACATTGCAAAGGTGTGAACGTGCGTCATCACTCCCGCTCGATACCCAGTCTCTTCCATCAACTCAAGATGCGCCATCTCCGATGCCGGCAACCCCTTGTCCAAAGTCCCCGCAGGCAATTCCAGTTGCCATTTGTCGATCGCGACGCGGTACGTATGAATCATGCAAATATGCTGCGGGTCCACTAACGGAAGCACAACAACAGCTCCAGGGTGCCGAACAACATGCCTCGACAATAGCTGCCCACCTTCAAGCTGCTCCTGCACCTCTTCGACATCAAATCTTTTTGCTCGAAACAAGAGCTTTCTTGAAGGCATAACGCATGACACTTTCTACACGGTGCGGGGCGGACCGCCTCGTAAAACACGATGAAGGATCAAGGTGGCAGAACAGGCCTGCGGAATTCGATCGATGGTTACGAGCGATACTTAACCCGATTTGCGCCGTCCGTAGGCAGTTTCCGCCTCGAGCGATTCCTCGGGAGCGATCGATTGGTACTGCATCATGAATGCATCCTCTGTCGAATCCTCATAGAAGTTTCGCAGGACCCCCGTCGCTCGGAAACCTAAACTGCGAAAGAACAACTGCGCTGACAAATTGGTTTCGCGAACCTCAAGCACGATGCGATTTCGGCGTTGATACGCAAGTTTCGATACCAACTTCGTAATCATGGCAGAACCGACCGACTGACGTCGGAAATCGGGGTGAACCGCAAACGACAAGACATGAATGCGCGTGCGGTGGAGTTCATAAATCATGAACCCTACCACTTGCTCGGAGCATTCCGCCACCATCCCGATGCAGTCGCGTTGACGGAGGCATCGAATAAATTCGTCCTCGGTCCAAGGAAACTCAAAGCTCTCGTTTTCAATTCCCAAGACCGCTGGCATATCGCGGCGTATCATCCATCGTATGTGGGCTGAGGATTGAGTACTCAGTGGCTTGGGCATCAGCTAGGTTCCTTCCTAGGGGTTCGGAGTCGCCGCAGGTTCCTTCCCGCTCGTTGCTCCGTTTGCTAATTCACGCCGCATAGGTCGCGGTCCGGACAATACCAAATCATCACCCTGCAAACCAAGATGGAATCGAACAAGTTTCCTTGCGACAAAGAAAATGCTAGCACACAGTGTTGTTCGTCCACAAGCAGGGCCATTCATTTACAAGCAGGGCCATTCATTTACAAGCAGGGCTGCAACGATCCATTATGGGCGTCCTCGCCGTAGATTGGCTGCGCTAGCGATGCAGCGAACACGTTCCATCTTCGCAGGTTCTACCGGCAATGCGATAACGACGCTTGGCCACTTGGCGATACAGCCACTTCCAAACTGGCATCGAGCCAGGGAAATGCATCAATGGAGAAAGCGGCCACAAGATCGGCAAGCGACGTGAAAGATATCTCAGTGCATCAGCCCCACCGTAACGAATCCCGTCGATGGAAACGATCCACATCTCCTCCATAAGTTGATCGAAACTCAAGTCGGGAAAGTCCGCGGAAACGCTTGGGTCGTGCAGCGACAAAAAGCGAAGTCGATTCTTCCCGTCCAGTCTCTTGAGCGTCTCGATTTGCCGCGTGCAGAATCGACAATGACCATCGTACAGCACGATATCCTGTTTTTTCATGCTACTAGTCTCGTCCTGATTCAATTTCAAACCTGTCGCCTATTTTGCAATCACTGGAACCCGGCACCTATCATGGGATCCACAGAATTTGTCGTCGTACCCCTAGGCACACTGACCGCCTGTCGGTGTGCCGTACGAAAGGGGCCGCACTTCAACGCTCTATTTTACACCGTGATACGCACCCCCCGTTCAGGATTCGCACCTCCCTTGTGGAGATACCTCGACAATTCTCCTTACAGCGGCACAGGTTCGAAACCCGCAACATAACCACAATCGAGCGAACGCCCCGCTAAATCGATGAGTTTTGCTTGAGTCACATTGCATGCCACGCCGCAGGTTATGTCAGGAGACTCTTCCAACTCCGCTCGAATTTTTTGCATGGACACATCGCGACTATGGCCCGTGAACACGATCCCGATCGGAGAATCGGACAATAATTTCCAACAGTCATGCATCAGCGGCATCAGATCACGGTGGATCTCCCACGCTTTCCCCTTCAACCCATGCCCATAGCTTGGCGGATCCAGCACGATCAACTCGTACCGCTTGCCTCGTCGCAACTCCCTCGCGACATAAAGCCTCGCATCGTCTACGATCCAACGAATAGGCCGTTCGATTAATCCGGAACACCGAGCGTTTTCTCTGGCCCATGCGATGGCGGATTCCATCGCATCGACATGCGTAACACTAGCACCAAACGATGCCATCGCGAGCGTCGTCGCTCCTGTGTACGCAAACAAATGTAGCACTCTTGGCGAGTCGGTAACTGCAAAGTCGGGACTTGCATTGCAAGTGGATCGTGTCCCGAGCCACCCCGCGATTCGGTCTTCGATCCACGGCCAAGTATTCCAGTGCTCGGGAAAAAGCCCCAGTTGTCCAGACTGCTGCGGCTTCACGCGAAATCGCATTCCAGCTGCTCCACACTCCCAGCTCTCCATCGCATCCGGATCTACAAGGCGACGGCCTTGAAAAACCCAACCACCGCGCACTCCTCCATTCAACCGCGAGCCATCGAAAATTAGCTCGGCTGATAACCACGTCTCTGGGGACGATTTTGGCTGGACTGCGGCCGGACAAGGTCGATCGACAACGATCTCTCCGAACCGCTCGAGCTTTCTACCATTACCAAAATCGATGAACTCGTAACTTTGGCGAGAGCTGTTCATAGGTTAAGTGACCGGAACCCTTGAGGAAACATGCGAGTCGACTTATGATTCCACGTGCTTGGCGGCGAACTTACCACACGGCAACAGAAATGCCAAAGGTTCGCCGGTTCCATCATAACCATTACGGCACCCAATCTGATGCGGCACGTACTTTCCGCGATTGTTCAAAACGTTCCAGGCGTTCTGGCCCATATTTCTGGAATGCTCGCATCCCGAGGCTACAACATCGATTCCCTCGCCGTCGGTGAAACCGAAAATGCTGGCGTTTCTCGGATGACATTTGTGGTCCGGGGCGATGATCGGATAGTAGAGCAAATTCGCAAGCAACTCGAAAAGATCGTCACCGTCGTTTCGGTTCAGGACATCGGCTCCAACGATTATGTTGAGCGGGACCTAATGCTGATCAAGGTCCGTGCGGTCACAGGAGCCCTGCGAAGCGAGATCCGAGAATTGGTGGACATTTTTCGAGCACGGGTCGTCGACGTCGGACCAGAGGAGATGGTCATCGAAATCTCTGGTCGCGAGAGCAAAATTCAAGCGTTCATCGAGCGGATGCGTCCGTATGGAATCGCGGAATTAGTTCGGACTGGTCGCATAGCTATGATCCGTGGCAGCAATCCGAACGCGCTTACCGAATCCGACGACCCCAATTCGGCGAACAAAGCGAACTGATTTAAGACTTGGACGACCATCCGATCAATTGCGTCGCAATGATCAACCTGAGGCGTCGTCAGCGAAACTCGCTCATCCATCCTACCGAACCATTTCCCGAAAGTATCCTTTCCCACACGAGCTTTAATTCTCATGGCAGCAACTATTTATTACGACAACGACGCTGATCTTTCTGTATTGAAGGATAAAACCATCGCGATTTTGGGGTACGGCTCCCAAGGCCACGCGCAAGCACAAAATCTTCGGGACAGCGGTTGCAAGGTCATCATCGGACAGCGTCCAGGCAGCAAGAACTACGATCTCGCGGTAAGCCATGGCTTCCAACCGATGGAAATCGATGAAGCGAGCAAGAAAGCAGACATCGTCAATGTGCTCCTTCCGGACGAAGTCCAAGGAGATTTGTTCCGCACGCACATCAAGCCGAACCTGTCACCAGGCAATGTCCTCATGTGTTCGCACGGATTCAACTTGCACTTCGGTCAAATCGAGCCACCCAAGGGAGTAGACTCCCTGTTGGTCGCTCCCAAGGGCCCAGGCCACTTGGTTCGCAGCGAATACACCAAAGGTGGCGGCGTCCCATGCTTGATCGCACTAGGTGCTGGCTCGTCCGAAACCACCAAAAAGATTGGGTTGGCGTACGCCAAGGGGATCGGTGGAACACGGGGCGGTGTGATCGAAACCACCATTGCCGAAGAAACCGAGACCGATTTGTTCGGCGAACAAGTCGTCTTGTGCGGCGGTGTGAGCGAGCTGGTAAAGGCCGGATTTGAAACGTTGGTCGAAGCGGGCTACCAACCTGAGATGGCTTATTTTGAGTGCATGCATGAACTCAAATTGATCGTCGATCTTCTTTACCAAGGGGGATTGAACTACATGCGGTACAGCATTTCTAACACAGCTGAGTTTGGGGATTACACCCGAGGCCCTCGAATCATTACCGCTCAAACCAAAGCCGAAATGAAAAAGATTCTTCGGGAAATCCAAACTGGCCAATTCGCTCGCGAATGGATCCTAGAAAACAAAGCAGGTGCGCCTGCGTTCAAGGCATCCCGCCGTTTGGAACGCAAGCATGCCATCGAGCAAGTTGGCCAAAAACTGCGTAGCTTGATGAAGTGGATCGACGCAAAGGTTGTCGAATAAGCTGGCTACGCTGCCAAGCCTTCGCTCCTCAGCTCTGAGATGTCGAGTTAGCTCTGAGATGTCGAGCGGTTACTAGGCGGAACGTCAAACCTTAAAAAGACAAGACGCCGACTCGATGTTTGTTGGGTCATCGAATCGGCGCCCGCCTTAGGATTGAATCAAGAGTCTATTCGCAGGAGCAAACGTTCTGCGATTGGTGCGTTAGGCCGCTTTGCGGCGAGTCTCAGGCGTTTCATCCACCACGTCGGACTTGTTGGTCGCAATTTCCAACTCGGTCCGCAGGATCTTTATATTGGACGGCGCCTCCACCCCAATCCGAACTTTGTCTCCGTTCACTCGAACGATCGTCAACACGATATCGTCGCCTAAGTAAACTCGTTCAGACTCTCGACGAGACAATATCAACATAACTGGATTCCATTCCCGTAATTGAGTTTTGGGTTTTGTTCCTCGAATCGTCGCAACGATCCGCCCACAACTCCTACTCGACTCGGCCCCGTTTACATTGCGGTAACAACTAAGTCCTTCACGCAACGTGTCCCGGATCTCTGTCCAGTGGAATCGTAAAACAGGACCCTGGCAGTCTCGATGTCAAAGACCGCAGTCAATCGAATGCTGCGAGGGCCATGCAAACAGTAAAAAATTCCGCAGGGATTACCCTGCTTGCGTAATAATTTTTCGGTCAATGGAAAGGCATTGGGTAGGAGTTGGTGCATGTTGCACAATTCCTGCAAAACGACTTCCCGAATATTAGTCAAGTTTGGCAATTCGACTCACCCATGCTGTAGTGTTCAGATCCACAATTCAGGTGCGATGTACTCAGCCTTGCAAACTTCTTGAAACGATCCTTTTCGCGTTCAGCAGCCAATCGATCGTTGTGGAAATCTGCGGGCTGGGCAAGCTATTCTATCGGATGGGCTCGCAAAAAATTTAGATGGAACTTCGTCGCTCGTCGCATTATGTCCAATCTAGAAATGGTAGCGCTAGAACCTTTGCTCTATGCATCATCTTTAGCAAACGCCTACCTCTCGGAGGAAATTCCGAAACTCCCCCCATCGATTTGCTAATGTTCGTACCAACGCATTGCAATGAGCTAACGAGCCAAACGAGGTTGCTGGCATCGAACCTCTGTTCCGACCATAAGCCGACTCTTGGACCGCACGGCTAAACGGATCTTTTTTCCAGCGGCTAAAGGCAAATCCAAGTCCAGTGTCTCCTCAGCCGACGCGAGCCGTTTGTCGAGAATCTTCGCATCATCCTGCCAAACCTCGACCATCAACTCAGACCGCTGCTCACCGCGATCATCACGAACCAAACGGGTTTGAAAACGGGTAAAGCCGTCAGGGACTCGGAACGTGTAACTGCCTGGCATCGGAAACAGGAGATCCATTCCAAATCCAGCCCCCTGTTCGGTACCCTTACCCTCGAAATGAGGAGCCAATGCTTTTCCAATGGACTTGGATTCGAACTTCCAATCCATGCGACTCTCAGACCTCGAATCCAACGCACCGACGTCGGATAGCCATCGCAAATTCGCACTGCCATAATCCAAAGACGCAATCCGTAGTGTAGGGATCGAAAGACTACCCGCGGAACCTTGTAATTCGAATCGGTCCCCGACCATTCGAAACGTATCAGGATAAACCGTACCACCATCGGTCGTGTTTACCGCGACTTTAGGCTTCACACGATCATTGGGCTTTCGAAACCAAATCATGCCCGCCAACTTTTCAAAGGAAACCTCGACCACATCTCCGTCGAGATCGAACAACACCTTGGCGTCTTTGATCTCTTTGATCAACCCGTTGACACGATCCAACGAGCCACCCGGCCGCACGACCAAAAGAGAGTCGCTGGTCGCCGGTTCCAGGATCGCCTCGTCAAAGGATTTCTTGAGCTCTCCAGCCAACGGTCGGACTTGCAAGTAACGAACACTTCCCGGTCCAAGCGCAAGCATAGCGCCTGCGGAATCGGCGATCTGCCAACCTTGCTCTTTACCCGAAATTTTAGCTCCGATCAGCTTGGAACCATCGACCAGTCCCAGCAACAAAGGCTGCACACCTCCAGAGCCGACACGATTCGGGAACTCAACGCGACTGAGACCGTTACCCGCCAACGTTAGCCTTTCGCTACCCACCACCAGCTCTACCCCTTCTTGGGTTGCCGTCACGAGGTCGC
>VGZN01000230.1 GCA_016872635.1 Planctomycetota bacterium
TGACGCCTAACAAGGGCGCTGCAGCGAACGGCCTCTCCGCCGTCCGGTTTTGCATCGCGGGAGTTCGTGAGCGCACCGTGCGCTCCACCACCGCCGAGGCCGTCGCTGAGCTTGGTCGTTATGTTGTTAAGCGTCTCTACTTCCACTAAGGAAACACTATGACTAAGAATCGCTTCCGGCTATCGATCACAGTACTACTCGCCCCGCTGCTTACGCTGCTTACTCTATGGCTCGGCTCTCCCGCTGTGTGCTTCGCGCAGGAACATACGGCGGTCTGGGACGCATCGACCATTCGAATCCTCGAGTCTCAAAATGTCGCATTGCTAACTACAGACTCAGACGAAGACGATTTGGGAATCCTGCCAGTTCTGATCAATCAATCCGAGGATGGCGGTTCATTTATCTTTTCGGTCGAAACGTCAGACGGAATGCAGTCGAAGCTTATCATGGGAGCAGTCGGTGTCGATGGTGCTACTGAACTGACGGTGTTCCACAGGACAATTTTCGATGCGCATGGAACTTTCGCGGCCGGAATTCCCGGAGGCCACGGCTCCGCGAGTAGCTGGTCCGGCTGGTCAGGTTACTGGGACAATTTCGTCGACGATTACGTCCACTATTTAACTCATCCATGGGATATGGATGACGATCTCGAAGTAGGTTTTTACATTGCAGGTGGGGTTGGAGCAGGAGCTGCTGTCGCTGCTGGTGGGGTTGTCGTTGCTGGCGTTGGTGGTACTGTCATCACGGGAGAAATGATTACAGGTGCAGGAATTATCATTGCGAAGGAGGTTGGTGACGAACTCGTCGACCGAGGGGTATCTGCAGCGACGGGCGGTGTCATTCCTGGATTACCAACTAGTGCATCTGACATTGTCGAGGGAATTGCGAAGGGCGGTGTAAAGAAGATTATCAAGCGTCGTGCCCCAAAGGGAACATTCATTGATGACATGACTCCCGCTGAAGCTGCTCGTTATGAGAAGTATTGGAAGCAAGGACACGCAGATACTCCTCTGAATACACGGCAACGCGAATACACAGCTCCTGGTACGAGAATCATTAGAGATGAAAAGATCAGTACGGAGACTGGTGGTTTGTACACACGAGAAACGATCTACGACGACTTCGGAAGGCGTATTGGGAACAATGATTTTACGGATCACGGTCGTCCCAACGTCCATCCGAATCCCCATCATCACCCGAACACACCGTTTGATCCTAAGCAACACGGTCCGGTAACACCTGGGATTCATCCCCTGACACCAAGGAGATAGGGATGAAACCGGTTGCAAACTATTGGGCTGCTGCAATTTTTTCCGGATTCGCATCGTCGGTAGATTGGCGACGCTGGGCCGATCGCGAGATTGAACATAGCGATCGCCCAGACTATTGGATCATCGCGTTGTCGTTGGCTTCAAGTGAAGACGAATTGCTGAAGCCGCTTGGTGAGCAGATGGAAAACGAGGAACGCAGTCTAGGACATCGTATCTACATTGGAAATGCAAAATTGGGTTTCATGTATTGGAGCTTCAAACTTGGCAAGTTGTCATTCGCTGATTTCTTGACAGTCGCAGGCACCGAAGCAGATGGTGGTACCGGCGATCTGGAGTGCGAGTCCATTTACTCAATTTTGAATCGATTGGAAGATCGCCAGAAATCTGGGAAGCAATGGGATGATCTCGTTTGTGAAGCGGACAGGCTGTTTGATCCTTACTGGGCGGAGGCTAAAGAACAATGGAAGTTGCTGGTAATAGAAGAACCGAGAGTCGTTTGAGTCGCACGAGTGTTCGAAACAAGGTGATGTATTGTCTTGTCGAGAGGGCTTGAACTGAAGGCCGATGGCACGATGCCATCGGATGGTTTTCGCAGGATGCGTAGGCGGGCGCGAGAGATGTTCCAATGTAAGCCACGTTCATTCGCCCGCCGCACTGAGGGGACGTTGTCGAAGTTCCCGGCTTGAAGTGGATTGGCCCCGTTGCGTTGTCAGGTTCGGGTTGAACTGGAGGGAGCGTAGCGATACGGCGGTCATGGAAGCCGCCGCAAGACAAAGGCGGACGCAATGGATGGCGGTATGGAATCGGGAGGCAGGAACGGACGATGAAGTGAGAAGGGTGAAATTCGAAGTTTGAAAGTTCGAACCATCAGTGAATGTTCCAATGTATCCCGGTAGTCCGTGGGCCGGACGATTCCATACCGAGCGGGCCTGCCGCTAGGAAACGGCATCTCGCCAATGCAAGGCATGTTCCCACTCAATGGCAGTCGATCGAAGTAAGTTCGGTTGGAACTTCACGGCCGTTTCAGGAGGCCCGCGAGTCCGCCGTCGTGAGGGCTGCGACGAGCGAGCGGATGATGAGCGGATGCGACGGAAGCGAAAGGCTACGTTACCGAAGGCATTACATTCAACCCGCTAGAAGATGTTCCAATGCATTGCGTCTTTCGCATCGCCCGAATCATCCCGAGCGTTCCTGTAGGCATGGATGCCGTAGGGACGTCGTAGCCCGAACCAGGGCATGGAAGCCCGCAACAAGACAGATGAGGAATGGATTCCGAATTCCGCTTTTTTGAGGGGCGTAGCGACCGCGTAGGGAGCCTAAGCGACCGGAGCCGGGAGCGGTGAAGTGCCAGCCCTGTTGCAAGGCGGTGGCGAAGCGTTGGCGTAAGGGGGTAATCGAAGGGATGGCCGTAAGCGAATCGCAAGCCCATCTTCCAACAGAGTAAACGTCAACCCACCAGCAACACCCCCCTGAAGCCATAAACGCGCAGTCCATCCGCAGAAGGCAGTTGGAAGCACCGGCAGGCCCGCCGCTCGAATCGCATCGGCCCGTTGCAATGGCTAGTTCGGTTGGAAGCATTCGACTTGGAAGCGCATTGGCTCGTTGCCTTGGTATGACGGCTCGAAGCGTTCGACTTGGAAGCGTCATGGCTCATTGCCTCATGAGTTCGGTTGGAATCGTTACGGCTTCAAAGCGCCAAGCGGCGTAGCCTTGATAGACCAGTTCGAACCGTTGAGAGTAGCGCCCGCGATAGCCGGAAGCGGCGAAGCTTAGTTGGCTCCATCGACAGCCAAGACGGCTTGAAGCGTTCGACGATCGAAGCTTGCTTGCTCATCGCCTTCAAGAACACGGCTTGAACTACCGCAAGGAATAACATTCAAAAAGGCCAGATAGGTAGCGGTAGGGACTGGAGATGAAACGCATCGCTCACCCCGGCGCAGTTTACGGAGCGCATGGCGATGCGTTTTATCGTAAGGACCGGACGCGGATCATGGCCAGTTGAGTTAACTGGTTGCACCCTTGAGGGCGAGTTCGATCGTTGCGATAACCTTGTCTTGAGCCCTACGAGGAAGTGATTCAATCTTCTTCATGTGCTTAACGAGCCTCTTTGAGATAGTCGCAGCGTCTGGAGTCGTGGGCTTGCAAGCCCCAACGCCAAGGATGTCGTTAGGGGTTACTCCGAGAATCTTCGCCGCGTGGGCTAGAACATCGTCGTACAAACGACGTTCACCCTTCTCATAGCGAGAGATGATCGACTGCGCGATACCAAGCTTCTGTCCAAGTTCGAGTTGCGAAAGCCCAGCAGCCTTTCGAAATTGGGCAAGTCGAGCGCCGTACTCTGGATTACCGGCGTCAAGCTCTACCGCCTGTGCCTTCTTCGCCATGCTGCAAAAGTCCTCGAAACTGAACGGTTGGTTGAAGTGATTCATGGCAGTATCGGTACGCGGAATAAAAAAGACCACAGTGGCATGATTGACGACAATGCCAGATTAGCATAACCTGCGCACACAAGAAAAATCACGGATTTTTCGAAATAGTACGACGGCAAGCCTGTGGAGACCAAAATCATGGCCAGATTCAGCCCCGAGGAAATCGAACGGATCAAGCGTGAGACGGACATCATTGCCCTCATTCAGAGCTTTGGAACGTTGCTCAAGAAGCGGGAGAGTAAACCCGGTGAATGGATGGGGCGCTGCCCAATCCATGATGACCAAGACCCATCGCTATGCGTCATCCGCGAAGCGGAAGCGGTGTTGGCGAAAGCCAACATCCATGATCCGCTTGGGCTTCGAGATCGAGCCATCTTGGAAACGTTGTACTCAACCGGAATCCGTCGTCTCGAAGTGATCGGCCTCAAGATATTCGACATCGATAGCGATCGAGGAACGATCATGATTCGGCAAGGCAAAGGCAAGAAGGACCGCATGGTTCCCATCGGGAACCGCGCTCTTAAATGGATCGAGCGATACACCAGCGAAGTTCGACCAAGGCTCATCATCGACCCCAACGATGCAACGCTCTTCCTAACCCATCTCGGCGAAGCCTTCACAACGAACCGTCTCACTCAGATGGTCCGCGAGTACGTCGATTCAGCGGACATCGGCAAGCGTGGCTCATGCCATCTGTTCCGTCACACGATGGCAACGCTGATGCTGGAGAACGGCGCAGACGTTCGGTTCATCCAAGTGATGCTTGGCCATGCCAAGCTAGAGACAACGCAAATCTATACGCAAGTATCAATTCGCAAACTCAAGGAGATTCACGAAGCGACTCACCCAGCAAAGGACGAGCGAAGCGAGAAGCCAATCGACAATGAACCGACATCAACAAACGAAGGCGAAGCCAAGCCAAATGACGAACCACCAACCGCCGAAGGCGACAGCAAACCGGCGGCGTAGCTGCTTGCTTCTTCTTCAAGATCAAGACTTGTCAAAAGACAACTAAGCTTCTTCTTTTAGCTGCTTAGATAGCTGCAAGGTGCGCGCGTACTTGGACGCCCGCGCCTTCTTCTCTTTTAGCTGCCTAGCTGCGGGGCAGATCACGCCCGATAGCTGCTAGCGGCGCAGCCGCGTTAGTTGCAAACGCCCATGCCCGCTGATGCGGCGCGAGCCGCATCGAGCTACAATGGGCAGTTATGGAAACGGCAGCTAAAAAGAAAAGTTCTTTGGCTTTGGGCGTCATCGCTTCGATGATCGTCTTCGTATCGGCGTGCCTTCTCAGTTCGGCAGCAATGGCATCGAGTGCATCGGTCACGATGCCTATGAACGCAACGATCATCGAGCGAACAGCGCCTACGACCGCACCGCGTCACACGGTTGTAGCCCTAAAAAGTCGCGCCGAGGTTTTTTTAGGTGTCAGCCTAAAAAGCATCGAGCTTCTCGATGTAAACCCAGTAAACGCAACGAGATATTACGACCAGTACGGCGAAGCCGTGCTGGAGTGCATAGTTGCCCCAGTTAGTGCACCGACATTCGCCGAAGGTGCATCTACGGCGATACGAATCGAAGGAAATCGTGTTTATGCCTTGATGCCAAGTAACGGCGGCACAGGTCCAAATCGATGGATGCGAATGAACGGCGGCGGTAGTGGGAACACAACTCGCCTTGGCGTTCCGCGCGACAACCCAGGTGCATGGCGTGACATGCGCGATCTTTGGGACCAAACTGATCATGGAGGAATTCTAAGTCCAGCAAATCGGACTCGCATTCAGGATGGTCTCACACCACATGTTGATGACCATTGGATTCAATGGTTCCCAGGTGATGCTCATCTCAAAGGCGAATTGATTCCGATGCATCATATTCAAGGAACTCCGATCGTAGTTCCATTGCCAGCAACTCGGCATCTGGACGCACATATGCCTGGCGGATTCAGGTTTAACCCAGGTGGACCAGGAACATCAGGCTAATGAAAAAGAATGTTTTGAAGGGACATCCAATCAACATGCTATACGTTCTCGTTGGCAATAGCTTGACCAACGAAGTAATGGATGCCATTGAAGAGAAGCTTAGGAATTGGTCTGACTCTCGAGTGTGGACAATCAATGCTCCCGAGTTGATCGACTACATTGATGAAGCCCCATCCTCGGGTGAGGAGTCACATACATTCGGGTTCGCCCTTCGAATGTATAGTGCTCATCCGCCGTGGGGTGACAAGTTGCCCAGGGAGATAGATCGGCAACACCTCGAAGAGGTTGAGTACATTCTTAGTGCTATCGAAAAGATGTCCCGCGACTTTGGCTGTTCATTCAAGCTGCAACTTGATCAAATTGCGATGGGTTCGGTTGAGAATGGCAAAATGGACGAACGTCTTCGCGTCGGACTGGTGAACGAATGGCGAAAGGTACATGGATTAACTCTTGTCTGAAACCGCCGGGCAAGGAACGTTGCCGAAGTAGTGATGCTTCAAGCCCGGCGGAACCTTAGTGAACGTTCCAATGTTGGATGCTTGAAGCGAGTTGAGACGTTGCTTAGTCAAGACGGTTTGAACGGAAGAGGGCGTGCATGATGCACGCCCAAGGTTTTAGCAGGATGCGTCCCCCGGCTTGAAGTGGGTTGGCCCGTAGCGTTGTCAGGTTCGGGTTGAACGGTGGGGAGCGCAGCGACACGGCGGTCATGGATGCCGCCGCCAAGACAAAGGCGGACGCCATGGATGGCGGTATGGAATCGGGAGGCAGGAACGGACGGCGAATCGCAAGGCCACCTGATCGAAGCAAACCACGCTTGAACCATCGATAACCGTTCCAATGGATGCAAGTAGTCCGTGGGCCGTACGATTCCATACCGAGCGGGCCTGCCGCTAGGAAACGGCATCTCTCCAATGCAAGGCGCGTTTGCACTCTAGGCCAGTTCAATCGAAGCAATTTCGGTTGGAACATCAAGGCCGTTTCAGGAGGCCCGCGAGTCCGCCGTCGTGAGGGCGAAGACGAGCGACGGATGATGAGCGATGATGGAGATGAAACGCATCGCTCACCCCGGCGCAGTTTACGGAGCGCATGGCGATGCGTTTTATCGCAAGGACCGGACGCGGACCATGGCCACCACGCCCCGAACCGGTCGACGCTATCAGTCAGTCGCGCCCTTGAGAGCAAGTTCAAGCGTTGTGATGACCTTGTCTTGAGCACGTCTTGGTAAAGCTTCGACCTTCTTCAGATACTTGACCATTCGCCTCGATATCGATTGCACATCTGGAGCTATCGGCTTCGATGGCGAAACACCAAGAATGTCATTAGGCGTGACTCCCAAAGCCTTGGCCAACACAACGATGAGATCGTCGTACATTCGCCTATCGCCCTTCTCGTATCTAGAAATAAGCGGTTGTGTAACGCCGAGCTTCTCAGCAAGCTGAAGCTGTGACAAACCGGCAGCCTTCCGCAGTTGGGCAACTCTTGCTCCAAGCTCTGGATTACCGATGTCGTCGTTGGGTTTACGTTGGAGGCGAGTAGCCACGTCTAAAAACTCCTGCAAGGCTTCACTGTTCATTGGCGTTCCTCCCTAGATACGTCGAAATCGGACAAATTACCAATAGGCATGATTGACAGGAATTACCAACAGGCATAGAGTGCGCACGGGAGAAAAATCACGGATTTTTCGAAATAGTACGACGGCAAGCCTGTGGAGACCAAAATCATGGCCAGATTCAGCCCCGAGGAAATCGAACGGATCAAGCGTGAGACGGATATCATTGCGCTCATTCAGAGCTTTGGAACGGTGCTCAAGAAGCGGGAAAGCAAACCCGGTGAATGGATGGGGCGTTGCCCCATCCATGACGACAAAGACCCTTCGCTATGCGTCAACAGCACCAAGAACGTTTGGAACTGCCATGGCGAATGCCAAAAGGGTGGCGATGTTATCGAATGGGTGATGCACGCTAAGAAATGCTCGTTTACTCATGCAATGGAACTACTTCAAGAGAACTCGTTCCACAAACCAGCCACTTCAGGCAATCCAAGACAACTCGAATGCCCCTTGCCACTCTCGGCCAACCAACAAGAGTTACTCATCTCGACAGTCTTCATCCGGTGATGGCAGCGGTCTTTCGTTGGGAAACTCGAAAAAGACTTCAAGCACTACGTCGGTTCTTCTCGGATTGTCAGAGTGGTAGAATACCGCGCGTATCCAAAGCTACCGAACAATTGCATGCACTGGAGCCGGCGGCCGGGCCAGATTACAATGGAGGGTCGTCACCGCCGGCCCAGTGATGCGGGTCGTTCGTGCTTCAGGTCGGATTTCCTCGTACTCGAAGGGGCGCAGATGACCGAACCAGTTTTTGACCACGAACGACTCGACGTCTATCGACTTGCGATCGAGTACGTTGCTTCGTCTTATCGAATCGCGAAATCATTAAACGGTGCGGAAC
>VGZN01000231.1 GCA_016872635.1 Planctomycetota bacterium
CGCGATCTTTCCCACCACGACGTCGCCGTCGACGGGGTCGTCGTCCACGATCATTTTCGCCGTCTTCGCCTGTCGCGTCAGAACCGCGGAGATCCTGCTCATCTGAATCGGAATCATCGACTTCGATGAAGCCGGTGATGGGCTCTTCGTAATCGCGTGAGCCATCCCGCTCGTAATCATCATCTCGATCGGTACCGTCATGAATACCAGCTCCAAACCCCGAGCGAGAACGGACTTCATCGTTGCCGGAGTCCGGGCGAGAAGTTGGCTTGCGATCCTGTGATTGCGACCGCGAGTTGCGTTCGTTTTCACGAGTTCCTCTGGATCGATCGCGACGATCATCACTCGCTCCGCGGTCTGCGGTCCGGCTATCTCGATCGCCACCATCACCATCTCGGTCCCTCGACCTATTCTCTTGACGCCGCCCTCCACGTCGTAAATCCTCGCGTCGATCCTCATCGCGTGGCGAATCATCTCTGCTCGGCTCTTCACGGCGGGCGCCCGCACCATCTCGGCGAGGCTCATCTCGGCGAAGCTCATCTCGGCGAGATTCTTCCCTGCGCAATTCTTCCCTACGCGATTCGTCGCGACGATTCCCGTCACGACTTCCCGCATCACGCGGGCTGGCATCGCGGCTGGAGTCGGAACGGCGTCCTCCATCGCGCGACCCACGCTCACTTCGCTCGAACGCTTCGCCTCGCGGTTCACCGCGGCTCGAATCGGCTCTGCCTGATTCCGACTTGCTCGAATCTCCCCGCGGACGATCGCCCATATCGCGATCGCGACTTGAGGATCGACCGTCGCGACCACTGCGCGGACCGGAACGTGGTCCATCGCCTCGCCGATCGGAGCGATCGCGCGTCGATGATTCATCGGAAACACCTTCTTCCACCGGTGGTTCGACGGCGGCTGACTCCTCCACCACGCCTTCCTCGGACGCGGCTCGACTTCGGCCGCGTCGTGGGGGGCGGCAATTCGAACGGCGATCACTGACAGCCCCGAAATCACTCGGCTCCTCGGCCGCGGTTTCCGGCTCTGCTGTTCGCGAAGGTTTGGCCGATCGTGGCAATTCATTCTTCGTGGGCTCGACTGGAACCACTACAGATTCCTCATCTCCCCACATACTGGGTTTCTTTTTTTTACCCGCAGGTGTGCGAGAGGCTTGTTGCGGCTTGCCCGATGCACTTTTCGCCGAATTGCCTTGCGCAGTCGGCTCGTTTGAAGAAGCACGCGCCACGTCGCCACTCATCGACTCTGGCGATTCAGATTCCGGCGCTTCAGACCCCACCGCTGCAGACTCAGGTGCTGCCACTCCAAAAAAGCTAGCGACGGCATCCCATGAACTTTTCAAACGGGATTTTTCTTGCTTTGGTTTTTCTGCGTTATCGATTTCATCACCTGAATTAACGTTCGCATCCGCAGATTTTACCGCTTCAACACTCGGCACTACCGGGGGCGTTTTGGAAGCCCCAGCCAAATCCGCTTTGCGGTTTTGCGGAGCAAGGGAGGGGGTACCAAGCAAATTTGCCAAGGAATTCCAATGGTCAGACATATGAAACGATTCACCCAAAAAAGTCCCGCGGGATGCTTGGTTAACAACAACGATTGTTATTCCCCCCGCCGTCGATTCAGGATATCGCACACGCAGAACCGCCACAACCCGACAACAGCAACATCCAACCTCCGCGCGATCGTTCCGAGCCTGCAATCAACAAAATTCTTACCGGACGGGGCCCGCAACTCTCGCCCCTCCCCCTGTTCTCACCCTGCCCCTGCTCTCACCCTGCCCCTGCTCCCACTCTGCCCACTGTTCCCACTCTGCCCACTAAGCAATGCGTTACTGCGCAATGCGTTACTGCCTTACCGCTGAAACCTCAACGTCGAAGTCAGTTATTTCGTCAGCGGGCGACCTAGAACTTCGACGAACAGGGATGGACACGCCGCCTCGAGCATGTCCAACACGTAATCGAAACCATCAGCACCACCATAATACGGATCAGGAACATCTCGAGGCCAAGATTCATCCAAGTAGTCACTGAGCAATCGAATATGCTTGGGCGCTCCTCGAGCAATGTCGAAAATATCACGGTAGTTCTCACGATCCATCGCAATCACTACGTCATGCTCGGCAATCATCGAAGGGGTCAGTTGCTTTGCCAAGGTTCGAAGCTCGTAACCTCGCTTGCTGGCCGCCAACTGCATGCGAGCATCCGCCGGCTTGCCAATTTGGTAGTTCGCTGTGCCAGCGGAATTGACGAGCACATGCTCACCAAGCCCGTGCTTTGCGATCAAAGACTCAGAAATACCGTGTGCCGCGGGAGAACGACAAATGTTCCCCAAACAAACAAATAGCAATCGCTTCACAACCGCTCCTCTCCGTGTTCCACGTAGGTTACTCAATCACCTGAAACAAAAAGAACATCCTGAATCGCAACGCATTCTAGGGCGGATCCACGAGCAATACCCAAAAACCTCGCCCGATCTTTCAGACTTCGTATTCCATTACCCTTGGCGATGTCGAGCGGAATCGATCGGGCCGCTCGCAGCCAATGATCACGAGCACGATCGAAGTCACTCCAACCGGAATAAGTCGTTGAGGCGTCGCCAAAAGGCACCCACGCGTTGCAAATCCATGTTTCCCCGACCTCTGTTTTCTGGTACACGGTCGTACCAATCGCGAACCGCTAAGGCGAGAGAAATTGGAAGGTTAGGTAAAGTTCGCGAATTTTGCGTGCAAATGCATGGTTGTAGGGTAGATTTTCTTCGAAATTCTCGAAGAATCGTAGAGGTGAGCCAAGGAACGTCTCTGAAACTCTCAATTACCGTTTCTCAAGTCTTTTGGTCCGTCTGGAGTTCGGCCATGGATTTTCGATTCAAAGTCAATGACTGGGTTGTTTGCACACGCGAAAAACACAGTTTGTCGCCCGGCCCAAGAGCCAAAAACATCAGCCCATCCCCACACGGCGAGATGTATTCGTATGAAGTGGACAAGTACTGGATTGTCCGTGAAATCACGGATGATTCCGTGGTGCTGGAAACCCGAACGGGAAAAAAGCACGCGTTGCCGAAAACAGATCGCCGATTACGGCACCCAACGTGGTGGGAGCGATTCTTCTACGCGGACCGGTTTCCCAGCAGAAACCAGACACCGCGTGACAGTGGCGATGCCCCTCCCCAAACCTTTGGAACTTCAGGCGCATCCGCCGTGGACAATTCGATGGCGAGTCGTACCGCCTAGCACCTTAGGCGGCCCATCGAAGAGAACCGTGACGACCTGATCCTGTCCGGGTAGCGGCCTCGAAAAACCGTCTCGATCCCGATGGCCATACTCACCCACGAAACGGATGGCAACAAAGCCGGAGCGGGGGCCAGTCAGCCCTTGACGATTTCACCACAAAGCACGTATTCTTATGACCTTGCGAGTTGACCCTGGGGATCCTCCGGAGCGAGGTGCTGTGGCTGGCTCGAAGGAACGGTACCGCCGGCATAGCTTCAATTGGCAGAGCACCGCATTCGTAATGCGGGGGTTGTGGGTTCGACTCCCACTGCCGGCTTTGGTTTTACCCAGTAAACACGAGGTATAGAGCGTATGGTTATGGCTGCAGGGATTGATATCCGAGAGATTGTTCTTTCCAACCAAACGTTTGGTCCGCAAGACATCGATCGGATCACGCGAGCCATTGAAGAGGACCTGACACAAGTCGCTTTGCTACGCGATGCTGTCGGCGAACTGCAACAATCGCAAAACCTTTCGCCCGCTACCATGACCCGACTTGGGGTTTGCCAGTACCTTCTCGGCAAATTCAAGGACGCGGATGCTACGCTTCGCCAAGGTGATGGCGGGGCTCTCGCACAGTATTATTTGGGTAAAGTTTGCTTCCAACTCGAAGAATACGATCGCGCCTTAGGTTACTACGATGCGGCAGAAAAAGCGGGCTACACCCCCGAATGGTGCCAACTTTCCCGCGCTGAGATTTACCGTTATATCGGACGGAAAGACGAGGCTCTCAAGATCCTCGATAACATTTTCGGGCCCGTGGAACAGCACCCTGAGTACCCGTACCAACGCGCAGCAACGCTCGCCGCAATCGGCGGGAACCTTCCAGAAGTCATTGCCCTCTACCAGCGAGCTCTCCAGCATAATCCACGCCACGCAGGAGCTTTGTTCGGACTCGCCGTCGAATACGATCGCATGGGTAGCGATCAGCATGCTTTCGAGTTGTACCAACGAGGTGCAGGTCTGATTCCGTCTCACACCGGCACGCTGATCAACTTGGGCTTGATGTACGAAGATCGAAACGACTTTGCTCGCGCCCAAGCTTGCTATCGTCGGGTGCTCGAAACATCTCCTGACCATCGGATTGCGAATTTGTATCTCAAGGATGCCGCTGCTGGCGGGAATGTCCTCTACGATGAAGACTCGCAAAAGAAGAACGAACGCTTGGCGCAGTTGCTCAACGTGCCCGTTACCGATTTCGAACTCTCCGTCCGATCCCGCAACTGCCTTCAGAAGATGGGTATCCGCACCCTTGGCGATCTGACTCGCGTATCCGAGCAAACGTTGCTGTCGAGCAAAAACTTTGGCGAGACGTCTTTGGTTGAAATCAAAGAAATGCTTACTGCCCGAGGGTTGGGTCTAGGCCAGTTTGCTCACGAGAAACGTGAAGCAGATCCACCGCTCGACGTCAGTGGAATGACCCCCGACCAACAAATGTTGCTCGACCGTCCGATCTCCGAATTGAACCTCTCGGTTCGAGCACGCAAGTGCATGGTTCGATTGCAACTGAACACCATCGGAGAACTGATCCGCAAGACCGGTGACGACCTTCTCGAATGCAAGAACTTCGGCGTGACTAGCCTCACCGAGGTTCGCGAGAAACTTACCGGCCTTAACCTCAAGTTACGCGGCGACTGAGGTCGACCCTCAGTCAGTACCGACTGGCAATCAACGCTGCAAAGCTTCGAACTTCGCAGTATCTCCCACTAGTAGAGGCCGGCAAAGCAGCGCTCGAATTCGAAAGCTGCTTGAGTGGTTGCCTGTTGCCCTTGGCCTAAAGCCAATCGCGGTCCTTCGGACTTCGTCCCCCCAATTCGGACCGCGATCTCGGTTCGATGGCCCATTCCGCATGGCTGGGCAGCCATGCATTTACTCCCGCTATTGCATCCTTGAGTTCTATCGATTCGGATTCAAAAAGGCCAAGTGGTGGCTGCAATGAACCAACTGCAAGCGAACCAACTCCTCTTTGCCCATCTTTCCAAAAACAGGTGAGGGATAGAAGGGACCTTGGGAATCCGTCAATCGCTCAACACTCGTTGCTAATCGTTCTATGGCTTTGTCCAGGCTTCCACCCGCTTTGTAAACCGTTTCAGGCATGGTAGGCATCCCCTTTCTCATACCCCCTGTCGTCAGTATTTTTCTGAGCGAAAATTGCCTAGCGTTAACCGCATGATCGGGAACATCCATGCGATAAACCACGGTTGCTTGGGAAACCCATCGAGGGGAAAACTTATCCAGTCAGCAAGATGCTCACAGGTCTGCATCAAATCCCATGAGACGGTCTGCTTGTACCCCTCGTCGCGCAGCCGATGGACTTCAGGCAAGATTTGGCGCAATTCGCTAAAACTCAGACTTCGATTTCCCATATCTAGCTCGAAATGTTGGAGGAGGAGGACAAGGTTCGTTCAATCAAAAGTTATAGCTAGTTCTAAAGCAACAACCCATACCACACCGAAGGCGATTCCCCCCTCCGATCAAACCCCATGCACCCAATCGCCCCCGCTGACGTTGATATCTGATTTTCGGCGATGGACTGAAATTGAATGGAGACTGTGAATCGGGTACACTCTCACGCTTGCCTTGGGGGAATTTTAAGCGAACAGGTGCGTTTTGATGGGTCTAATGCGATTTCGAGTTCCGAACGCGTCGGAGTACGACCCTCAGATTTGGAACACCGCGTTCATTTCCGGCCTCGAAGGAATCCCGTGGGCTTGCCGTAACCGAATCGTCGATGATTGCTTGACCATCGAACGGACGGTCGACGAGTCAGGCAAATTATCGATCGTTTGGCCGACCGAAGATTACGGCCCGATTGTTCTGACTACCGGTTCGCTTCGCTGTGTCGATCAACCCTATTGGCTACAGCTCGAACTAGCGCGTGGAAGCTTACATCGGGTCCGAGGCCGCGGGCTCGATTGGCAACGAGTAGGACTAAAACTTCCTAACGCTTATTCCGATATGATCGAAGAAGCGATGGAGTTATTCATCCGAGCCGCGACGAGCACGGACTCGCCTGTCGAGATGTGCGCACTCGCTCAACGCTCGATCGATAAATCCATCAGGGCCTCTCGCCCCCTCAGTCGAGCCTTTGTTTCGCAGTCGCTACAAGCTCGACATCAACAAGAAAAACAATTCAGTGCGTTGTTAGGTGTTCGCGTGACCCCTGAGCCGAAATGGAAGCCGGGGGCGGAGCTTGCCTTGCCAGCCATGAACACACTGAATGTATCGATGGAACTTGGTGATATTGAAGCGACGCGATTCGATGAAGCAGTCTCTATCATCGACGAGCAGATCGAATGGGCCCGCATCCATGGACTTCGAGTCTTCGGTGGCCCATTTTTAAATCTCCAATCCCACGCGATCCCAAAATGGTTCTACTTGTTCAATGACTTTGATTCGCTCTATCGATCCGCAGTTGAACATGCGACGAAATTGGTGGATCGCTATCGTGGTCGTATCCATTTGTGGAATACCGCTTCTGGATTAAACGCTCCAAACCCATTGGGGTTAAATGACGAGCAAGTCCTCCAACTGGCTGTCGGGGTCATCCAAGCCGTTCGTCGCAGTGATCCGAAAACACCGGTCATCTTGAGCATCGACGCTCCCTGGGCAGAGTACCTCTCCTCAAAACCCGATGGCATCAGCCCCCTTCACTTTGCCGATGCCCTCGTGCGAGCCGATTTGGGCCTATCGGGCCTCGGCTTAGAACTAAATCTGAATTTCTGGCCGACTGGCTCACTGCCGCGAGATCTGGTCGACATATCCGACCTGGTCGATCACTGGAACATTCTGGGGCTGCCACTATTGGCGACTGTAACAACCCCATGCGGCGTCGCCGAAGACGCTTTTGCGTTGGCCAAATGCAATGTTGTTTCCAGCTGGAAATACCAGCGAGTCGGACAGCAAGCGACGCCTCAGCCGGAGGCATCATCCAACTCCGAACCGCGAAGCTCGGGACAAACCGCTCCGATGTCGGCAAACGGACTGGAAGTGGTTCGAATGTTGCTCGCCAAAAACAATGTTCATGGAATCATCTGGAACCAACTATCCGATCGCGAGCCTCATACCTTCCCCAATTCGGGATTGATTGACGCAAACGGAGTGCAACGATCCATGCTCGAAGGGCTTATCCAACTGAGGCGTATGCACATTCACTAGCTGGAGTGGGTGGTCAATGATTCGATGCCAGTGTTCTCTGCTTCGCGCGTAAAAAAAGCGTCTACGCGAATGAACTCCCGTAGACGCTCTGAAGCTATCAACTTGTGGTTTCTTTGGGTTCAACCAAAGTACTAACGATTGAAATGCAAATTGGCGGTGATATCAACTTCATCGTTGATCTTTCCTTTACCGTAGGCCATACCCCACTTGGTGCGATCCAATTTGAACTCAGCGGTCAAAACGATACCTGAATCACTCAAACTGGTCTTGCAAGGCACTTTGACTTCCGCGGTCTTATCGAGAATGGTCAGCTTGCCAGTCAACGTAGCCGACTCGTCACCATTGACTTCGATCTTGGTGGTTTCAAACGTGATCTTTGGATACTTGCGAACATCGAAGAAGTCTGGGTTCTTGAGATGCTCGGTCAACTTTGCATCATCAGACCAAAGACTGGTGGTATCGATTTCAAGCTTCAAGGAACTCTTTTCAGGTGCATCCATATCGGCTTTGGCTTCGGTTTTGAACTCCTTAAAGCCACCTTTGTGGGACCCATCCGTTTTCTTGCCGACGAAATCAATCTTCGACTTTTCTTTGTTTAAAGTCAGCGTCTGAGCAAACGAGGGGGCAACCA
>VGZN01000232.1 GCA_016872635.1 Planctomycetota bacterium
GATTGGACGGCTTCGAGTCTCACCCGATTATCGACAGGCAATTTGAATAGCAGTTCCCTCGCGGACTCGAGTTTAGCAATTTGGGATTGATTGAGACCTCGCGCCCAATTGCGACGCTGCCATACGGAGGAGGGTAGGTTAGGGATAGCACGATCGATGTAGCGATCCGAAAGGTACTCGATCAGTTCTTTTTCTTTGGCTAATTCCGTAGCGACTCCGATCTCAGAGATGTCTTGGAGGCCGGGCATGTTCGAGATCAAACTGAGTTGCGAAAGATCGGCACGCACTTGGAGGAAGGCGGCAATGCTTCCAATAGCGGATCCCACCGCCAGCATTGCGAGAATGGGAACCAGGATTCGCGGCCACTCAAACCAATTGGACTTCGACGGTACCGTTTCGGACGAAGTAACGGCGATTTCCGCGGATTGTTTAAGATCAGCGACGACCATTTCGATCGTGCTCTGTGTGAAGTTTCGGTTGTGCGGTGTTTCGGGTAAATCATCGAGGAGGTCATATGCTTTTCGTAGTGCCGCGAGTCGATTTCGCAGGGGCAGATCATCCACAAGGCGGCGTTCTAGATCAGCAGCGTTGCTCGCTGGTAGTTCTCCATCAAGGTACGCGGTCAACTCTTCATCGATGAGTTCGGATTCGTTCGGGTTCATGGTTCCTCCTGGTTCGAGGCCACGGGTGGGACGCGAGGGTCGCTCACGGACGAGGAGTCACTAGTGGACGTGGGATGGGCTTCCGAAGATGGGTTTGTTGCAGGAACAGTTCCTTCTTCGAGGTAGGGTTCGAGGAGATTCTTTAGGTTGACCCTCGCTCTCATCAGTAGCGATTTGACCGCTTGGACCGTCAGTCCCATCGTATCGCCAATTTCCTGATAGCTCATCCCTTCGAACTTGCTCAAGAGGATTGCAGTGCGTTGGCGTTCGCCGAGGGCTTCGAGTGCATGCAGGATGATTTGAGATCGTTCCTCGTTATCCAGACGACGGATCGGCTGAAAGCCACTTGGAGCGATGGCAATATTTTCAAGCACTAACCCTGCCGTCGAACTGTTTTCAGCTTTGGAGAGTTGGTATTCGCGCCGAAGTGCCGAATCGCGAATATGGTTGGACGCAACGTTATGCGCGATGCGGTAGAGCCATGTTGAGAACTTCGCCGTTGGCATGTAATTCTTACGCGACTTGTAGACTCGCAGAAATACTTCCTGGGCCAAATCTTCGGCTTGTTCCGCGCTCCGAGTCCATCCGTTCATGAACCGAACGATCTTCCGTTGAAACCGATCCACAAGCAATTCGAAAGCCATAGCGTCATCTTCTTTCACCCGGAGCATCAATGCGACATCCGGATCAACTCGAGCATTTTCCAGAGGATTGTTCGAGTAACTCAAAATATCAACGCCGCCGAGGAAAGGTTAGGATGAACGTTGGAACACGGCAAAAGCGGAAAGGTTCTGTCGGGAGAGACGCCCTTCCTGTGCAAACCTGCTTTCTAGTCTAAAAACAGGGGTGTCATTCGTCCAAAGGATTCGGGGGACCAGGCTTGGTCGGTAGGTACGCAAAACAGGGAACCAGCCAATGGCGAGGCGCTGCGGCGGTCACCCGGCATGAACTCGACTGCCGTGGTAATGACCAAGACTGCTTTTCCGTCCTTGTTAACCCACTGCGGGCAAGTTGCCTGCGGACTGCCGTCGGTGATCCATTCCTTTTCCAATCGCCCGTCATCGATCGCGACTTGGATCGTTCGACCGACGGGAGCGGGGTTCGGATTGTAAAGGGAAATGATCAGGCTTTTGCCGTTGGGTGTCATTGTCATCCCATCGGGAACACCGGGATCGTTGGACAAATCGACGACGACTCGGTTTCGTTCCGCCGATCCCGTTCCAACATCGATTCTATAAAGGACGACTTGCCGGGTCGGCGAATCGATATCGTAAAGGTCTATACCGCCATCTGTTCTGGGGACGACGCATTTACCGTTACTGCAAATCTGGTCAGACCTCAATTGGATCAGCCGGCGGTCCGACCGCCGCCAAAGATAGAGCCCGGCTTTCTTCGTTTTGAACTCGAGATCCTTGGTACCAAAGATAAGGTTGCCATCCCAGGTGATTCCATCATTGATGATGGTGCCTGACGTATGACCATCGATGCCTTGCACGAAGGGCTTCCAGGATCTATCGGTCGGGGAATATATCCCAACTTCTCGTTCGCAACCTACCACGAAATTTCCTCGGTCGGTCGGAAAGGCAAAGCCTGGTCGGCCTGGGAGTTCGTGGGTTGTGTTCGACTTCGTGTTCCAGTCGTAGATATTGATGGACCCGTGTGAAGCATTTGGTCCGTGCTGGATCGCCACCCACGAAAACCGATTCGGGCCGCAGGGATAGGGACCTTCTGGAAGGAACCTTAGGGCATCCGAATCGGGTTGGAACAGTAATTCGGCGTATGGAGGGCTCACGCTGTTTCCTTGTCGAATGCGGAATCAAAAGCGCGATTGCTCGGTGCAAAATCGAGTCCTTTGACAAAGCTCGCAGCTTCCCGGGCACCAAATTCGCGATCCATTCCGCTGTCTTCCCATTCCACACTCAATGGGCCAGAGTAACCAATGTCGTTGAGAGCACGAATGATTTCTTCAAAGTTCACGCTACCGCGACCTGGGCTGCGGAAGTCCCAGCCTCGACGCGGGTCGCCGAAATTGAGATGGCTGCACAATATCCCCGATTTGCCGTTCAGCTTCGTCGTGGCATCCTTGATGTGAACGTGATAAATACGATCGGGGAACTCCCGGATAAACTCGACCGGATCAACGCTCTGCCACAAGAGGTGGCTGGGGTCAAAATTGAAACCAAACTCGGGGCGATGGTTGACCGCCTCGAGGGCTTTCTTCGCCGAGTAAATGTCAAACGCAATTTCGGTCGGGTGGACTTCGAGTGCGAATTTAACGCCGCATGCTTTGAACTCGTCGAGGATCGGATTGAAACGATCCGCAAAGAGTTTGAACCCATCATCGATCATCGATTGAGGCACGGGTGGGAAAGAGTAGTTCAAGTGCCAAATGCTCGAGCCGGTGAATCCGTTAACAACCTTGACACCAAAATTCTTCGCGGCGTGCGCCGTTTTTTTCAACTCATCGATGGCTCGCTGATTCACCCCGGCTGGGTTGCCATCGCCCCAGACATAACCGGGAAGGATAGCTTTGTGGCGCGAGTCGATAGGATCAAGGACAGCCTGGCCGACCAAGTGGGCGCTGATCGCATGACACTGGAGTCCGAGTTTGTCCAAAAAATCCTTCTTGGCCTTGCAGTAACCTGCATCCGAGTGGGCCTTGTCCACTTCAAAGTGGTCACCCCAGCACGCCAACTCAATGCCATCGTAGCCTGCATCTTTAGTGAATTGAGCCATCTTGGTGAGTGGCAAATCGGCCCATTGGCCGGTGAACAAGGTGACGGGTCTGGCCATGTGGAAAAACTCCAGAAAGTTTAAATGGAAAGGAAACGCTCTAGTTTCGAAGGGTTCTCGATCGATTGCGACTCCGCACCTCCGGGGAAACGAGGAAACCGACCGATCGCTAAGATAGCATCCTTCGCCCGTTCTTTGCACTAGGCCAAGTGGGCTTCCGCGTCCACTTTTCTCTGCCGTCGCTCAGGCGAAAACAGGCTCGGTGCGGTCGTGAACACCAGATTTTTTTGTCAGCAATCGAGACACTTTGCCGCCGACCACTCGGTCGAATCTCGAGGGGAATCCAGTTGGTATGAACCCTGAGCGAACCGTGCGACGAATCAACATGCTGAGATCTTCAGCATCGGCTACAATCGAACGGTTCCATTCGCCGGCTTGCCTAGTCACCCCGTGGCTAACTACTCTGCAAAAGGAGGGTGGGCTCAGGGTGGAGCGCTAACTCACTTAGGGGGCTTGATGCCCCTGAAGCTTTTACTTCCGTCATGCCAGAAACTCCGTCATGCTAGAGATTACCAATGAGCCATGGTCTCGTTCTCGTTTTGAAGAACTCGCCCGCTTGGGGGCTTGCGGATGCATGTGTCGAACGTCGATGCCTGGCGAACCCGTGAAGTGCCACGTGACGATGCATCGACGCCATACGGTGTGTTTATGCTTGGCTGTTGTTTTTGTTGGAATGGGTATGCTGCTCTCGGGCATCGGTTTTGCCGATGAACTGAAGTCAAGTTCCGAGAAGGGACAAGGGGTTGAATATGGCGATGTTAGACCCCTGATGGTGAAGTACTGCGTAGGTTGTCATAACGAAAAGGAGTACGAGTCTGGATTGCGGTTGCATACGTTGGCGGCGATTCGACGTGGTGGAGATGCCGGTTCCGCGTTGGTTGCCGGAAAACCGGACGAGTCACTGATCTGGAGACGCATTTCTGGGTTAGACGAACCGAAGATGCCTCCTGAGGATTCGGCCCAACCGTCAGCAGCGGAAGTGGAATTGATCCGCCGCTGGATCGAACTGGGTGCGATAGGTAAAGACATTGATGTTCCGCTTAAAGATCGGTTGCGCACTAGTAAGTCTCAACATGGATATCGTGGCCCTTCTCCGATCACAGCCATGACTGAAGTTCATAGTCCCCTTACTCATTCGGGTGCAGCAGATCAGGGGGCACCGAAAGCGCTCGGGACCGACCAAGCACGCAATCAAGCCACCGCAAGCCACGATTCGTCGTTGATCTTGCTTGGGCATTATGGATACCTGGAATCCCTTCAAGGGCAATGGCGATCTCGATTGGGGCTCGAGATCGTGGGCAAGGTGACTCAGATTCGCCCATCGTCGGATGGGCGATTGGTGGTGGTGTCGAGTGGTGTTCCCGGTGTTGGCGGGAGCGTACAAGTCATCGACGCGGCCAGTTTGCGAGGA
Organism: Planctomycetota bacterium; assembly: GCA_016872635.1. Lineage (GTDB taxonomy): Bacteria > Planctomycetota > Planctomycetia > Pirellulales > Pirellulaceae > JBKCUI01. Next base: position 4,867 of record VGZN01000232.1, read on the forward strand.
ACCAACGGTGTACCTCGAGTGATTCGTGTGTTGGAGGGACACGCAGATATTATCTACAGCGCCGTTCTTAGTCCCGACGGTACCATCCTCGCAACAGGTGGGTACGACCGTGTGATTCGTCTTTGGGATATGAAGAATGGTGGGATGCTCCGAGCATTGGAAGGTCACAATGGTGCCGTTTACGATCTCGATTTTGATCGTAGTGGCAGCGTGCTCGCAAGCGCAAGTGCAGATGAGACAATCAAAATCTGGAAGGTTGCGACGGGTGAGCGGCTGGATACGTTGGGTCAAGGGGAAGCCGAGCAGTACACCGTCCGATTTTCCTCAAGCGGCAGTGATTCTCTACGGGATGACACGGTGATCGCATCTGGTGCTGATCGGCGTATTCGGGTGTGGCGCTTGTTGTCCAAGGAAATACCGACTGTCAGTCCGATGCTGCACTCGGTTTTCGCTCATGAATCTCCAGTGAATCAACTTGTCTTTTCCGCCGATCAGCGTTGGGCACTAACCTCGGGCGAGGATTTGCTAGTGAAGCTTTGGCGGACAAGCGATTGGCGACCTATCGCGTCATTGGGCCAACTACCGGATGTTGCCAGCGGCTTGGTTTGGATGGAGGGTGAACGAAGCGAGGAACGAGGCCAAGTACTTGCGACAACGTTACAAGGCGAAATTGTTCGGTTGGAGCTACCACCTGCTTCTGAGATGGCTCGCTGGGCAGGGCAATCCCAGAACCTCTCCTCCAAAAACGTCGAGGCAAGTCAGCATATGAATGCGATTGCGCCGCGCGTTGAAACGCAAGCGGTGACCAATGTACCTGAGGTGGCGGAGATGGAGGGTGTTCATCGAGAGCCAACCCATGCTCAAACGTTGCAGGTGCCTGTGCGCGTACGTGGACTATTGACTGCACAGGATGCAGCGGCACAGCACTCAGGAGATTGGTATGCTTTCGATGCCCAGCAGGGGGTAGAGTTGGTAATCTCGGTCGATGCCGCTCGAAGTGGATCGCCGCTCGACAGCGTTCTCGATATTGCCGACGCGAGTGGCAAGCCATTGCTCCGCACCAGGCTTCAAGCGGTTCGTGAATCCTACTTTACCTTCAGGGGAAAAGACTCAACAACGATCGATGATTTTCGACTGCATCGATGGGAAGATATGGAGTTGAACCAATGGTTATACGCCGGCGGCGAGGTCGTAAAACTTTGGCTCTATCCGCGAGGCCCCGATTCAGGTTTCAAAGTTTATCCTGGGTTTGGGCAGAGATTCACTTTCTTTGGGACTTCGGCGAGCACGCATGCGCTCAACGAACCGGCTTGGATTGTCGAGGAAATCGCTCCAGGCGATTCCCCGTCTCCCAATGGATTGCCGGTCTTTCCAGTTTATTACACCAACGATGATGATCCGGATCGCCATGCAGGCAAGGATTCGGTGATTCGATTTTTGCCCCCACAAGACGGAAAGTATTTGATTCGATTGCGGGATTCCCGGGGGGAAGGTGGCGAAAAGTATTCCTACACACTGAGCATCGCAGCACCGCAATCTCGCTTTCAATTGCGAATCGATCAATCAGATATCACATTGCGACCCGAGGTCGGAACCGAGTTCAACGTTTCTGTCTCTCGATTCGACGGTCTCGATGATGCGATTGAATTACAGTTTGACGAATTGCCTCGGGGCATTCGAGTTGCACAGCCATTGACCATCGAACCCAATCAACTTCGAGCTATCGGACAAATGTCATACGATCAGTCGGAATTGGCGGCGCTGCCTAAAGAATTTGAATTGTCGTTGAGGGCCAAGTCGACGCATCGAGGTGGAGGCGTTGTTGCCGAACAAGTTGCCAAGCTGTCAGTGAAAATCAGCGACAAGCCCGCAATGAAATTGAAACTTGTCGCCAAGGACAGTGCAGGCGAAGCGACTCCTTTGACCGAGTTGCGGATCCGCCCCGGACAGACGGTCTCCGCAAAGCTGATGATTGAAAGAGGGGATTTGCAAGGGGACATTTCGTTCGGAGGCGATGATAGCGGCCGAAACTTGCCTCACGGTTGCTTTGTCGACAACATCGGGCTTAGCGGTTTATTGATCCCAGCGGGGCAGTCAACGCGCGAAGTATTCATTACGGCGGCACCTATCACCACGAAGCAGGAGCGTCTGTTTCATCTGCGTTGCCAAGTCGACGGAAACCCAACAACGATTCCCATAAAGTTGATTGTTGAGTGAGTACTGGTCGGACGGTTGTTTTCACGAGGAGGGTTCGATTTGCATTTCTTGCTTTTTTACGATGTCTCCGAGGACTACCTAGAACGTCGCGTTCAATTCCGAGCGGAGCACCTGTCGCTCGCGTGGGAGTTCGTAGATCGCGGCAACCTTCTCTTGGGAGGAGCGCTCAGTGAGCCTGTCGATCAAGCGGTTTTGCTGTTCCACGCAGAGAACCCATCGGAGGTTGAGGAGTTTGTGCGGCGCGACCCGTACATCATCCACGGATTGGTGAAACAATGGCGGGTGCGCGAGTGGAAAACGGTCGCCGGTGATCAAGCTATAGCACCACTTCGACCTTAGAAACTTCGAGGCTGAGATAGATTTTGTGGAGACGGTACCCGGTGTAGCAGCGAGCAATCGAAAATCATCTGGTCGAAAATCCGCCGGATTTCATCAGGCGGTTGCGCTGCGAGTCGAAGGGGATGGAACCGAGGTCGAGTTACTCTGTGGGATCTGTAAATCGGAGTCTAACCCTGATGGTATACCCTTCGGTTCTTCGATCCGAGGAGGCGTTTTCTCAAGAGCGAAATCATCGACCATGTGCTCGATATCGACTTGCATGGTTTCAAGTAGTTCTGTCAAGCGAGCCAAGACGACCAGTGTTTCACTGTCTCGATGTCGGCCGATAAACTCCAGCCGGCCATAGACTTTACCGGAATGGATCAATGGAAGTTTGACACTCCAACGCTCGGAGTATTCGGGCATTTTGTTGCGGTGCCAATCGGCGTGAAAACCTTCGTGGAGCCACGGCATATTCAGGTCGAGACTAACGCGGGCTAGATGGTGTTTCTCGCAAAATTCGACCAGTGTTTGCCAAACCGTCTCCCAGTTGCGGTTCCCCTGGAGTTTGACAACTTGTTGCATCGCTGATTGGTCTGCAGCGCCTTGATGGGTCACTAAACTCGACAAGAATGTCCATACCTTCTTTCCGAG
>VGZN01000233.1 GCA_016872635.1 Planctomycetota bacterium
CGTAGTTGTTCCATCAGCAGGCGGGCGTGGCATTCGTTCCCTGAGGTCAGCTTCTTAATCGAGCCGAGCGAGACTGAGCGTTTTTCGAGTTGCAATTGCTGCCAAGCGTTTTTTCCGATGGTGGATGTGAGCCAGCGATAATCCTCGAGGGTAAACATGACATCGATGTTGCGCCGTCATCAATCGCAGTTGATAGGCGGAAAAGGAGGCTAAGATATTGAGTAAGTGGCCGATTGGGGTGGTAGGAATGGAAAAGCCATGAGAACAAAAAAGCGGGACGAGTAAGAAACTCGCCCCGCCTGTTGGATTGATTTCGAGAATCAATTTCTACTAATTCGCATTCTACTCTTCAGCTACCGGTGAATCGGAAGGAGGTGCAATTTCAGGAGACTCTTCTGGCGCCTGTGGCTTTGGTGCTTCGTTGAGGAGCGGGAAGCTTTGCTCAGCAGCAGCAGTACCGCGATTAACGAGGTCTTCAAGAGCTTCCTTGCGGTAGCTGACTTCGGAATCTTGGAAGACTCGGAATCCAGTACCAGCTGGGATCAAGTGTCCGAGGATGACGTTTTCCTTGAGACCCACGAGTCGGTCCACTTTACCAGCAAGGGCTGCTTCGGTGAGAACCTTGGTGGTTTCTTGGAAGCTGGCTGCAGATATAAAACTGTTGCTTTGAACGGCCGCTTTGGTGATACCAAGCAGTTGGACTTCCGCATGAGCTGGCTTCGGTTTCTTGCCCTTGGCCGCTTTGCCACCGAGACCTTCCGACTGCGCGTTCGACGTATCGAACGCTTCCTTTGGCACGATTGCTCCAACGGCGAACTCGGTATCACCTGGATCGGTGATCTTGATGCACTTCGCCGCGTGATCATTGTGCTTCTTGAACTCGAATCGATCCATCACCAAGCCGGAGAGGAGATTGGTATCTCCAGCGTTCGTGATCTTCACCTTTCGCAGCATACGAGCGATGATGATTTCAACGTGCTTATCGTTGATTTCCACCCGTTGCGAACGGTAAACCTGTTGGATTTCATGGAGTAAGTACTGCTGGACGGCTTCTTCGCCGCTGACTCGAAGGATATCGTGCGGCACCAATGGGCCTTCGACGAGCGCTTGCCCAGCCTTGACAATATCGGCGGTATGGACCAGGAAGCGTTTTCCTGGTGGTACCAGGTGTTCGACTTCTTCTCCGCTTTCGCTTCGAACAATGATGGATCGTTTTCCACGCTTACGATCCTTGGAAATTTCGACGGTTCCGTCGAGTTCAGCGACGACCGCAGGATCCTTCGGCTTGCGTGCTTCGAAGATTTCCGTGACGCGAGGAAGACCCCCGGTGATGTCTTTGACGCCGGTTGCTTCGCGAGGCATTTCAGCCAGTTCGGTACCTGCGTTTACCTTCTTACCTTCTTGGACGTTGATAACGGCCTTGTCTGGCAGATAGTGAACATCAACTGCTTTCCCGTCCGCGTCTTCGATAACGATCTGTGGATGATATTTTCCGCGAGAGTCTTGGATACGACGTCGCAGGTTACCACTAGGATCTTTTTCGACCTTAAGTGTTTCGCCATCGACGATGTCGACGAACGATACCTTGCCACCGACGGTGGAGAGGATTGGAATCTTGTGCGGGTTCCATTCGCAAAGGACTTGTCCCTTGGGAATTTCTTGATCTTCCGCAACGAGCAATCGTGCACCGGCTGGGACTTCGTAGCGTTCGAGTTCACGACCTCGATTATCGACCACTGCGATTTCGCAATTACGGGTCAGAACTACGTCGTGTCCATCGTCGTTTCGAACGAACCGCATGCGGATGAATTTGACCAATCCGCTCTTCTTGGACTTGATGTCGCTTTCTTCCACCGTAGTACCTGCCGCACCACCGATGTGGAAGGTACGCATGGTGAGCTGGGTGCCGGGTTCACCGATACTTTGAGCGGCGATGATTCCGACGGCCATTCCCTCTTCGACGAGTGAGCCGGTACTCATGTCCATACCGTAGCACGTGCGGCAAACCCCGAGCGGAGCATCGCACGTCATCGGCGAACGGACTTGGATCTTCTCCAGTCCCATTTCTTCGATCTTTCGAGCGATAGTCCGGGTGATCATTTGGTTTTCTTCGACAATCGTCTCGGTAGTGATCAAGTTAACGATGTTTTGTCGGCTTACTCGACCTGTGATCGATTCGGTCAATCGGACTTCGACCTTCTCTCCACGGTAGATAACTCCCTTGGTGATACCTTGCTTGGTTCCGCAGTCGTTCATAGTGATAACCACATTTTGAGCGACGTCGGCGAGCTTACGGGTCAAGTAACCGGAGTCGGCGGTCTTGAGTGCCGTGTCGGCCAAGCCTTTACGAGCACCGTGGGTCGAGCTGAAGTACTCGAGAACCGAGAGGCCTTCGCGGAAGTTCGACTTGATTGGAGTTTCGATGATTTCGCCGGTCGGCTTGGCCATCAATCCCCGCATCCCTGCCAGTTGTCGAATCTGCTCGATACCACCTCGTGCACCGGAGGACGCCATCAAGAAGACCGGGTTGACGTACCACGTACCTCGGTGCTGGTCGGTTTCCATCGCCGCGAGCATGTCCTTGGTGATTAATTCGCGAGCAGCAGTCCATGCGTCGAGAACTTGGTTGTACCGTTCCTGTGCCGTCATGACCCCCTTGAGGTAGTTCTTCTGGAAGGTCATTACCTTCTTGTCCGCTTCGGAGATGTGCTTGGACTTCGAATCGGGTGTTACAAGGTCATCTGCACCGAAGGAGAGACCGCTGTGGGTCGATTCCCGGAATCCCAGTTGGTTCATATCGTCGAGCAGCTTAATCGTCGCACGTCGACCGAGCAATTGGTAGCAGTCACTGATGACCATCGCCAAATCGCTCGATTTGAGCGACTGGTTGTAGAAGTCCATCCCGTTAGGAAGGATTGAGTTGAACAGAATGCGTCCGTAGGTTGTTTCGACGACGCGACCGAGTTTGGCATCGGCGTCATCACTCTTGAGCTTCCTGTTTTTCGGTAGGCGTACCTTGATCTTCGCATGCAGCGCGATCTTGCCCAAGCTATACGCGTAGTCGGCTTCCATCGGCGAGGAGAAGGTCATCCCTTCGCCCGGTTGTTCTGCCAACATGATCGAGATGTAGTTGCAACCCATCACCGTGTCTTGCGACGGGCTCATGATGGGTTTGCCGTTGCTGGGGGCGAAGATATTGTGCGTGCTCATCATCAGCGTATGCGCTTCGACTTGAGCTTCGATCGACAATGGCAAGTGCACAGCCATCTGATCACCGTCGAAGTCCGCGTTAAAGCCTTTGCAGACGAGCGGGTGCAGGTGGATAGCGTTCCCTTCGACCAGTGTAGGTTCGAAGGCTTGGATACCCATCCGGTGGAGCGTAGGTGCCCGGTTCAAGAGAACTGGGTGGTTGCGGATCGCTTGTTCGAGAATATCCCAAACTTCTTCGTCCTTGCGTTCTAGCATCTTCTTCGCAGATTTGATCGTGTCGGCATGACCGAGTTCCTTCAGTTTGCGGATGATGAATGGCTGGTAAAGTTCCAAAGCGATTTTCTTCGGAAGACCGCATTGATGGAGCTTCAATCGCGGACCAACGACGATCACGGAACGAGCGGAGTAGTCGACGCGTTTCCCGAGCAAGTTTTCGCGGAAACGACCTTGCTTTCCTTTGATCATGTCGGTGAGTGACTTCAGCGGACGGTTGCTGCTCCCGAGAACAGGACGCTTGCAACGACCGTTGTCGAAAAGCGCGTCAACCGACTGTTGCAACATCCGCTTTTCGTTGCGGATGATGACTTCCGGCGCGTTCAAATCGACCAGCTTGCGAAGTCGATTGTTTCGGTTGATGATCCGGCGGTAGAGGTCGTTCAAGTCGGAAGTCGCGAAGTTTCCACTGTCGAGCAGGACCAACGGACGAAGATCGGGTGGGATCACAGGGATCACATCGAGGATCATCCATTCAGGACGGTTTTCGCTATCGCGGATAGACTCTACCAGCTTTAAACGGTTGATCAGTTCCTTCTTCCGTTGCTTGCTACTGGTTTCGTGGAGTTCCGTACGGAGTTCTTCGGAGAGCTTCACAAGATCGAGTGCTTGAAGCAACTTTCTGACAGCTTCGGCCCCCATGTCGGCTTCAAAAGCATCACCGTACTTAGCGCGAGCGGCTCGATACTCGTCTTCGGTGAGGAGTTGCTGTGCTTCGAGGTCGGTTGTTCCCGGATTGATCACCACATAGTCTTGGAAGTAAATCACCTTCTCAAGGCTGGTCGTCTTCATCTCGAGCAGATTACCGAGACGGCTCGGCATCGCCTTAAAGAACCAGATGTGAGCGACGGGAGCAGCCAATTCAATGTGCCCCATCCGCTTGCGGCGAACACGGGAGTGAGTCACTTTCACCCCGCAACGATCGCAAATCATCCCTTTGTATTTCATACCGCGGTACTTGCCGCAAGCGCATTCCCAGTCCTTCTCAGGCCCAAAGATCCGTTCGCAAAAGAGACCGTCCTTTTCGGGACGGTACGTACGGTAATTGATGGTTTCTGGCTTCTTGACCTCACCAAAGGACCACGAACGGATGTCCTGTGGGCGAGCAAGGGAGATCTTGACGGAGGTGTAATCGTTTACGCGATCGTAGGTGGCTTCGGTAACTGTGGCCATGTACGAGTTGCTCCTGGGAACGATATGAGGGAAATGGTCTTGTTTCGTGTGGTATCTAGGGTCTATTGACCGCGGACACTTCGGGAAATCGGATGGCTAAAATTGGTTTGGCGACTGAGTCGATCAGTGACTGAGCTTATTGGCGACAAAAACTCTCGGCGACATCGATGCGATTCCTGCGAGCCAACCAACTGGCTCGCAGATTTTGGCATGACGCCATCGGTGGATCTACAAGCGTCGTTTTTCCAATCGCATATTGAGTGCTAGACCTCGGATCTCGTTCGTTAACACGTCGAAGCTCGCGGGAGTACCAGCTTCGAGGGTGTTTTCTCCCTTGACCATCGATTCGTAAATCTTCGTTCTGCCTTCGACGTCGTCGCTCTTGACAGTGAGCAATTCTTGAAGGATGTACGCAGCACCGTATGCTTCGAGCGCCCACACTTCCATTTCCCCAAAGCGTTGTCCACCAAAGCGGGCTTTACCGCCGAGTGGTTGCTGGGTGATGAGAGAATAGGGACCAGTGCTTCGCGCGTGGACTTTGTCGTCGACCAAGTGGTGCAGCTTGAGCATGTAGATGTAACCGACTGTGGTTTCCTGTTCCATCTCCTCGCCGGTCCGTCCATCGAACAACCGGATCTTGCCGTGTCGCGGCAGTCCAGCAGCCTCAAGGGCGTCGTTGATGTCCGTTTCGGTGGCTCCATCGAACACGGGGGTGATGGCTTGGAAGCCAGATGCGGCTCCTGCCCATCCCAAGTGTGTTTCTAGAATCTGACCGACGTTCATCCGGCTCGGAACCCCTAGCGGATTCAGCATGATCTGGATCGGCGTTCCATCAGGTAAGAACGGCATGTCTTCAACCGGCAGGATCTTGGAGATAACCCCCTTGTTTCCGTGCCGACCTGCCATCTTATCGCCGACGCTGATAACACGTTTGGTCGCAATGTATACCTTGACCATCTGCAGCACGCCGCTTCGGAGTTCGTCCCCTCGCTTCATGCTGTTGAGTTGTCGATCTCGGGTATCTAGAGCGTCTTCCACCGAAGGCCAAAGGTTCTTGTAAACCTTCTTCACCTCAGCATGGAGTCCGGCATCGAGGCGGTTCAGCAATCTCGACAGATTGAACGTCTGTGCCTTTTCTGCGATGTATTTAGGATCTTGTCCACCGGTGAGTGGCGTCCCATCTTCATCGGTCAGTTTACCACCGATCGCCTTTTCCAATTCCTCTGCGAACGCCGCGAATGCGTTCGAGATTTCTTTGTTCCCTTCGGTCTCCACTTGCTTGAGATCTCGCTCGAAGTTCTTTCGTTCTTCTTCGGAGAGGCTCATGCGGCGCGAAAACTTCTGGGTGTCGATAACGATCCCTTCGACTCCTGAACTGACTTCGAGCGAGTCGTTCTTAACATCCTCACCGGCACGACCGAAAATGGCATGGAGCAGTTTTTCTTCGGGGGTGAGTTCCGTCTTGCTCTTCGGAGACACCTTGCCGACCAAAATATCTCCCGGGCGAACATAGGTTCCGACGTTCACAATACCGGACTCATCCAAGTTTCGAAGTGCTTTCTCGCTGACATTTGGAATATCTCGAGTGAACTCTTCGCGTCCGAGTTTAGTCTCGCGGATCTCGACATCAAACTCTTCGATATGGATCGATGTATAAACGTCTTGCTTGACCAATTCTTCGCTGATGATGATCGCATCTTCGTAGTTGAATCCGTCGAATGACATGAAGCCTACGAGGACGTTGCGGCCGAGGGCCAACTCACCCAGGTGCGTTGAAGCACCATCGGCGATGATCTGTCCTTTTTCAACCTTGTCACCGATGTTGATGATCGGCCGTTGGTTGAGGCAGGTTCGTTCATTGAGCCCCTGGTACTTTTTCAAGTGGTAAATATCGTTGCCGATTTCGATTCGGGTGGCATCGACAAAGGTAACCTTGCCGGTGCGTCGTGCTCGAACCACCATCGAACTATTGGCAGCAACTTCTTTCTCGAGGCCGGTACCGACGATCGGCGGTTCGGCGACCAGCAATGGAACAGCTTGCCGTTGCATGTTGGAACCCATAAGTGCGCGGTTCGCGTCGTCATGCTCCAGGAACGGAATCAAACCAGCCGAAACACCGATCATCTGGCAGGGCGAAATATCCATGTACTGGACCACTTCCGGTGCCACGATTTCGAAGTCACTTCGGTGACGAGCGATCAACCCTGGTCCGGGGACGAGCGCCGAATCTTTTACAGCCAAGTCAGCCGGGGCGATGTACGCATCCGACTCTTCATCGGCGCGAAGCCATAGGACTTCGTCGCTGACCTTGCCGCCGAGAACTTTCCGGTAAGGTGTCACCAGGAATCCGTACTCATCAACCCCAGCATAAATTGACAGCGAACTGATCAGACCGATGTTGGTACCTTCCGGCGTCTCGATCGGGCAGATACGACCGTAGTGGGAAATGTGAACGTCGCGAACCTCGAATCCCGCACGCTTTCGGTTCAAACCACCAGGTCCGAGAGCGGACAAACGGCGTTCGTGAGTCAATTGGGAAAGAGGATTGGTTTGGTCGACGACCTGGGAGAGTTCCCCCCGTCCAAAAAAGTATTCGATAGCGGCGCTGATACTCTTTGGATTGACCAAAGACCGCGGTGTCATGTCTTCGACTTCTTTCAAACTCATTCGCTCTTGCACCGTTCGCCTCAGCTTGAGGAAGCCTTTTCGTAGCTCTTCGCAAGCGAGTTCGTCGATGGTTCGCAAACGGCGGTTACCCAAGTGGTCGATGTCGTCGAATCGCGCATCTGTCTCAGTGTCGAACAGATTGATCAGATACCGGATCGATGCAATCAAGTCTTCCGGTCGGAGGGCCATTTCGTCTTCGGGAACATTCAAACCTAATTTTCGGTTCACGCGGAAACGACCAACTCGCCCCAGGCGATAGCGGTTGATATCGAAGAACTTCTCGTGGAACAGCAACCTCGCCTTTTCCAAGGCTGGCGGATTGCCTGGTCGAAGCCGTTGGTAAATCCGCAAGAGAGCTTCTTCGTGGCTGCTAGTGTTGTCCTCGGCCATCGAGTTGAGGATGTATGGAAACTTGGGTGCCTCCATCACTTGAACAGTCTTCACTCCGCTAGTGCAGATGGTTTCCGCGACCGCCTTGCTAATCCTCTGACCCGCCTCGATGACGATTTCACCGGCTCGCTCGTGCTCAGGCGGGAAAACAATATCGTCGCAAGCAATCTTGTTTTCGACCTTCGTGACGCTTCGCCCGTCGGCGATTTTCTCAGTCTTGATTTCATAGAACGCGCTCAACAAATCGGTGTCCGTGCTGAGCTTGGGCGACATCGCGCGAAGCAGTGTGATGACCGAAAATTTACCTGACTGGTCGATCCGAACCGACAG
>VGZN01000234.1 GCA_016872635.1 Planctomycetota bacterium
TGTGGTCGCGTCCATCCCCTTTTTCACTCATCGGTGTTCGCCCGAACTCGCCTCCCCAAATGACAAGCGTGGAGTCAAGCAATCCTCGTTGTTTTAGGTCGGTGAGAAGACCCGCGATGGGACGGTCCGAGCTTCGGCAAAGCGTCTCATGATTCTTTTCGATTCCCGCATGAGCATCCCAACGACTGCCTGAGCCATGGTACAACTGCACGAAACGCACACCGCGTTCCACGAATCTTCGAGCGAGGAGGCAATTTCGTCCGAATATCTCGGTGGCTTTTTCATCGATGCCGTAGAGTTGCAATGTCGAGTGGGACTCCTGTGACAGATCCACTGCCTCGGGGGCTTCGGATTGCATTTTAAAGGCCAACTCGTAAGACCTGATGCGTGCATCCAATTCGGAGTCGATGCTGCGAATTGTTTGGTGGCTTCTATTGAACGATTCCAGCAATCTCAGCTTGGTTGCTTGTCGAGTTTCCCCAGTCTGACTGGGTGGCTTTAGGAAATCAATAGGATCCCCTTTGCTATGGATAGCGGTGCCTTGGAAGCTAGCAGGCATAAAGCCTGAACTCCAGTTTCGAGGTCCATTGATCACCTTGCCATCGTCATCTTCGATCACAAGGAAAGCAGGAAGGGACTCATTTTCGGTACCTAGACCATAAGTTACCCAACTTCCGAGACTCGGTCTGCCACCGAGCGTAGAACCCGAGTTCATTTGGCAAACACCGTTGGAGTGATTGAGCCCATTTCCCCAGCAGGATCGAATGATCGCCATGTCGTCGACATGCTTTGCGGTGTGTGGTAGCCAATCCGATACCCAAGCGCCGGATTGACCGTATTGTTTCCAAGTACGTTTACTAGGCATCAGTGGGGCGTTGTATTCCCCCATGGGAGTGATGACGGGCGCGAAGCTTGAGGGGAGCGGTTTTCCCGCGAGTTCGACCAATTTTGGCTTCGGGTCAAAAAGATCGATATGGCTAGGGCCACCTTCCATGAATAAGAAAATAACACTCTTGGCCTTGGGAAGATGATGTGGTTTGGGAGGTGCCGTGAGTTCGTATCCTCGGACGGCGTTGGCTACGATCGATTGGAATGCCAACAAACCAAATCCAGCACCCGCGCTCTGTAACATGTCGCGGCGGTCGAGGTAACCTATTCCGCGGTAACCAACGCCGCGATTTGCGGTTGGTAGACTGGATAGCAGTGGTTTGGTGTTTCGATTCATGCTCGTATTCCAACGGTGCCGTTTTTGATTGGGCAGAGTATCTTTATCGCAGTGTGTCTGATCGGCTATATCATTCTAAGCATCGCTGTTTTAAGGATTGCTATTCTCGACTCCCTCAGGCTCATTGACCCATCGATGACCCATTGACCCGAGGTGAATTACCCCTCATACCCATTCATTCGACGTAAAGAAACTCATTTGAGTTGATCAATGCATGGGCGATGTCGATCAAGGGTTCGAGAGACTCTGTCTCTAGGGGGCGGTTAGTTTCGTTGATATTTTGAGTTGCTAACGGATGGTTCTCGACGAAGCTTAGGAGCGATTCCATTTCAGAATCTTTCGGGTCGCGGAGGAGTATACGTTGGAACAGTGAGCGTACTCGGGATGCATCACTGCCGTTTTCGGTATCAATAATCCGACGCACGAGCGATTCGGATTTTTTCAGGGGCCATGTCGAGTTGGTCATGTACAAGGCTTGCAGGGAGGTCGTTGTGCGGTTGCGTTTGGCAACGCTCGAGCTTCCGTCCGGAGCATCGAATATCGATAGCATCGGATGCGAGCTGTTTCTCATGACTCGTTGGTAAATCGAACGGCGGTTGGAATCATTCACGTCCGATGCACCTCCTGCTCGAGGGTCGAGAGTTTCCGTCACCGCGAGGATCGAATCGCGGATTTGCTCCGCATCCATCCTTCGCGGTGGGAAACGCCAAAACCATTTGTTGTCCGGATCGATCGCATGTCCTTGGGATATCACTCTTGGGTAACTTGATTGGCGGTATGTGGAGGATGTCATGATCAATGCATGGAGAGATTTCCAATCGCCATGGTGATCGATCAAGTACTTTGTTAGGAAGTCCAGCAAACCTAGGTTCGTGGGTGATTCGGAGAGTCTTCCGAAGTCGCTCGCGTTGGACACGAGACCTTTTCCAAAATGGAGTTGCCAAATGCGATTGGTGATTACTCGCCACGCCATGGGGTTATCCTCGGAGACGATCCATTTGGCCAAGGCCAATCGACGGCCCGTTGAGTGAGGTAACGGCGAGATGGGAAAGGATTGGTCGGAGCCCAGCACCGTGGGGATGCCTGGCTCGATTGTTTCATCGCTGCGACTTCCGGGGATGTGGGTTTCCGGTGCAATTTGGCCGATGTCACGTACTGTCAAAGCGATTGGCGGCGTACCGGAGACTCCTTTGTTCAACTCCTCCATAGCCCCTTTGAGTTGTTTCCATCGCGTCAATGCATCGCCGTTGAGCTTCTTGGTGAAATCGATACCTTGAAGATCGTTTTGAATTTGGAGGTAGGCTAGCAACGCGATCGGGCGGTCGGCGGGCTCCCTCGCCTCTGGTACCTTCACCAATGCAGGTCGAACGTCGGGTGGGAATTTTTCGATCGTAGAGGCGATAACCGCAGAACGCACCTCGGCCTCTAGTTGCTCCATTTCTTCCAGAATGGGTGAAGCGCACGCGTCCCAGTCGACGTTGGATTCCCGCCATTGTTTGGCCTTATCGCTCTCGGAAGGGATATCGTAACGAGGTTCGAGCGGCGCGAAAAAAGCCTGAAGTTTGTAGTAGTCTTTTTGAAGAATGGGATCGAATTTATGATCGTGGCAACGTGCGCATGAGAAACCCAATCCCAGAAACACCTCACCGGTAACATCGGTAAGGTCGTTTAAAATATTGCTCCATTGGGACCGGACATCGCGTTGGTTGTATTCATAGATCCAATGACGCAGGTAGCCCGTTGCGGCGTTCATCTCGTCGGAGTTTGGATCCAATTCATCGCCCGCCAATTGTTCGATCACGAACTGAGAGTACGGCTTCCCTTGATTCAAGGAATCGATCACATAATCGCGGTATCGATATGCTGTGGGGCGGAATGCGTCTTGTTTGAATCCGTCCGATTCCGCGTAACGGACTAGATCCAACCAGTATCTTCCCCATCGTTCTCCGTACCTCGTGTCGGCTAACAACCGTTCAACCATTTTTTCATAGCGATCGGGTGATGCATCGGATAGGTAACTTTGAAGCTCATTCCATGACGGGGGGACGCCCAACAGGTCGAGGTAGGCTCGTCGCATCAATGTGGCATCCGAAGCTGGTTCTGCCGGTTCTAGTCCGACGTGCCGCAATTTTTCTATCACGAACGCGTCGATCGGGTGAACCGGTTGAGTGCTTTCCGCCGTTTCCGTCTGTTTAGCTCGGTCACTGAGAATCGGCTGGAAAAACCAGTAGCTCCGATCTTCATCAGAATTAGGCCCACCAGCCCGTGAGTCCTTGAGCGGAGTTGAATAGTTCGGCCACTGGGCTCCGCGCTGGATCCATCGTTCCAGCGACTCGATTTGCTCATCAGTAAGCTTCTGATTGGGTGGCATTTCCAAGCCCTCATACCGTACAGCTTGGAGGAGCAAGCTCGAATGCGGTGCGGCCGTTTCGAACACAGGCCCCGAGTCTCCGCCATGTGAAAATGATTCGAACGAATCGAGGCGTAAGCCGCTTTCAGATTTGTCAGCACCATGGCATCGGATGCACTTTGCTACCAAAATCGGACGGATATTTGTTTCGAAAAAAAGCTCCTGTGCCGACGGGTTCTCTTCTGTGTCGTCAGCCAGTGTGGGACGTGCCTGAGTATCGAACGCTAACCAACACAGAATGGTGGCGATGCAACATCGGTATATCCAAATTGCTCTCGGTGGTATGATTCGCGAAGATGGGGATGCCATGAACGATTTCGCGAGGCAATTCGACATAATCACCTTTCTTTTAACGGCACTCATGGTTATCGGCACTCACCGTTGCTCAGTAACGGTTTTATTCATTACCGTTGTTCGGTGTTTGGGGGACCGTGTCTTTGGTCGTTTGCCCGGATGCATCTTCAGACTCAACCCAAAGTTCATTGGAGTCAGGTCGATATCGATAGATCCGACCTTGTGGAAGTTGCGGAAGTTTGATTCGGTTGAACTCGACGATGTCTCGCATGAACTCGTCGTGGGAGCGGGGGTGTCGGCCCTTTTCCGCTTGGTACAAGTTCTGTGCTTGGGGTAACTGAATCTCGAAGACGATTTTTTCTTTGGTTCGGAAAAAGGCCGCTGCTGGACCTGATACAAAAGTAGCCGGATTGTATTCCGATCCACCCTCGAGCGAGCGACCTTTTACTCCGACACCCACGCCAGCTTTTTGATCGGGAAGTGGAGCTTCGGCGGGTTTGTTCCTGGCTGCTTGTTCTGCAGCGATCTCTTGCTGCACGACCTCATCGGGTTTGCAACCGATCGTGAGGCAGACAAGAGCCATCAGCCCCAAACGGAATCCTATAGAAAGGTGACTGGTGTGTCGGTCTTCGGATGGCTTGAACGGCATGATCTCTGCCTTACTCTCAATAGGTCAAACAGGGAATTTCGGACCCAGTAAATCGGACGAGACGATTCGTGAGGGATTTCTAACGGGCGATTCGGTTGGCGATGTTGTGTGCTTGGTTGAGACGATCCGCTATCCAAAAACAGCGCAGCTAAGGAAAAGTGCACTGCTAGGGGAGAATAGCGATGATTTCAACGACGCAAGCCGTATCGTCCCATTGTAGCAATTTACCAAAGACCAGTTTGGAAGTTGGTACAGTCAGGTGTTCTACGGATGTGCTAGGTGTGGATGACTCGTTAGCAGAAAACCGCTCGACGGCATGCGTTCGCTTGCGATCGAGGATCAGGCTTGCCACTCTGGCTTGCAGCATCAATGAGGGGCTGGATTCCACGGCCAAACTCTCCCTGTCGGTTTCGTGCGGCTCAGCGCCAATGGGTGTGAGCTTATCAGCGATCCAAACCGATATTTCGCCGATTCCAGGAGGTGGCACACGGGAGATGCGGTTAAGCGAATGCTCCTCGATCGCGGTCCGTATTGGTTTAGAATCCAGGACACGCGTTGCAAGTGCACTGACACGATCGCGTATCCTGTCCTCGAACGGGGTTCCTGCGACAGCGTCCAAGCCAATTGCCAAGCCAGTGAGTTGATTGCAAAAGTCATCGCCGCGGCTTGCATTGTTTTCGATGGAAACGTCATTGAGTGAAGCGAATAGGTTTTCAATAAGCTTATCCGCTTCTGCTTCGATCATCGCTGCATTTGGGGCGACGAGGAGCGTTTCCTCGACTCCTTGATCGACGCCTGCGTCGGCTCCAGAAGCCGGCATGCTTTCTTCCGGGGTAATGTCAACTGGAGTAACGTCAACTGGAGTAACCTCCGAAGAGGAACCTCCGAAATCAGCGGGTATCAGATCATCATCCGGTTTGATGCGCATCTCCTGTTCGTTATCCACTGCAGTGGATGGCAATAGAGATACATTAATTGGCGATGGCACAGGCTCCATGGATGGATCATCGTGGATGGTGGCATCTTTCTCGACCATTTCTATTGGTCGTTCTGGATCCTCCATAGGAGAGGCGTCCTCAACGATGTCCATCGCAAGGTTTTCCTTCATGGATGAACTTTGTTCTGGGGGAGCTTTGGATGACTCCGTGAGATTCAGGCTGTCCGGTGCGGTTTCGCTAGTTTGGTAAGGGGTTGTATCTTCGTGGTCAGCGTTTGTGGAGTTTGAACCGCCACCCACTCCGCCGAAAACGCCATTCCCTTTGAACGCTGTCTTCGATTCGGGTTTTTGTAGATCGCTTCGTCCTCCACCGATTTTCCCAAACGCCCCAGCATCAAGATTGGGTTTCTTTTCTTGGGTGGCAGGTTTCTGCGTTGTGCCGTTCTCGTCCCATCGATGTGTATAACCAACACTACGACCCCGCAAGTGCTTGGGTACAATCCAAGGAACGTATCGTGCGACAGTCGGGCCTGCATTGCCGAGATCGCGACCGAAGCCGTACCACAGGATCCCGATGGCGATCGGTATGGCGGTCAATCCACCGAGGACCGGGGGGATCAGCTTGCGAAGTGCAGACTGTTGTTTCGGTTGAGGCCGTGGACGAGATGCGATTTGATTCCATGCCATCGCGGGTGGTTCGGCAACACTCGCGGTCACCATGTGATCGTAGACGGACGATTCATTCACGGGTAGATCCGCGTCAGGCGTACCGCCGTCAACTCGTAGATCGTCGGTAACCGAGCAGAGATCTGGATGATTATCCGCGATGTTGTCGTCGACCGATAATTCGTCGACCGATAAGCCGCTTTGTAGAAAGCCGCTTTGTAGATCGAGCAGGGATGGTTTTGGTTCCAAACTCGTGGAGTTGTCACCCGTCGATGGCTCTTCGAGTTCCAAAAGATCCTCTGGGTTGTGTGCAGGCGCCTGAAACCCATCTATCTGCAACTCCAGTTGCGCCCGTACAGAATCTTCGGCGCGTATCAAGGCACCGCATGATGGGCATTGGTGCTGGGAGGTTCGAGAATGATCCTGGTCGAGCGGATCCTCAACATCGAACTCTCCCGAGCAAACGGGGCAATGCACTTGAAAGTTCATTGAAAACCTTGCGTATGTTGATGTGGAGGGGGGTTTCGGTCCGATGCCCGATACCTTGTGCTTTGCGAGGGGTGGTCTCGACATTAAAGCATAACTGTTAAATTATCGTCCGTGACGAGTTCCATGGCGTTGGAAACACGATTTTTAATCATGAAAAACGAAGCAAAAGCAGGTTGGCTCCAACGGCTGGCGAGCCCTTATCCTATGAATCCCGAAAATCGCGAGGATTGTGTTCGAGGGTTGCATCAAGCGATCCGCGAGGACGGGGGTGCGCAGGGGACTTTGTACGAAGCATTGATGTGGGTTCGGATCGGTCAAATCGATCCAGCCCATGAGATTGTTGAGTCGGCGACGCATGGAATCGAGGCTTACATCCACGGGGTGATTCACCGCATCGAGGGGGATTACTGGAATGCAAAATATTGGTTTCGCCAAGTCAAAACGCCGCAGTTCGTGGAGAGCTTAAATCGGCAAATTCTCAGTGCCGCGCTCCAGGGGTATTTGTACCCATGGGGTACTGCAATTTTCGACCCGAGCCTCTTCGTTGATGCGTGCCAATCGACTGTGCAAAAGATATCTGGGACCGCAGGTTCCACTGCGTCTGCGGATAGCGATCGCCGGGTCGTGCAATCCTTGCAATGGCTGGCGTTGGCCGAGTGGGAGGGGCTGTTGGCCCATGTAGAAAGGGACCAGTAGATAGCGTAGAGTAACGTCCTTTCCGCATTACATCATGATTACATCATGGTCGTCGCACTTTGGATCCACAATTCAGCATTGCGTTTGAAGGGGTGGACTCGAGGGTGTGCGAAGCGGAGCGATTCCACGCGGTGATTTGGCGGGGCAATGAAACGGCGGATAAGCGAGGAAAACCGGGAGTTGGGTTCCTGTTCTATCCGTTCAAATCCGTTATTCTTTACGAGTGTTAATGCCCCAGGAAAGACCATGAACCATCCCGCAACGATCCAATGCCCGACCTGCCGTCGTTCGTTCGTACCCGACGTGTGTTCTCCGGAAATGCCGTTTTGTTCGTTGCGATGCAAAATGGCGGATCTCAATCGTTGGTTCAATGAGGATGTCGGATTGCCGATAGGATGTTCCGATCCTGAGGACGAAGACGAGGCTCCCCCGCCATCGGCGCCTCGCGAATGGAAATTCGACTAGGGATTTTTTCGGTTGTCCTCTCGCCATAAACAGCCTTCATCCACATCCAATCTCCATCGACGAAATCAACCACTGACTCTCCTTCGAACAACATTGCGATTCACTTCATGAATGACAACCCTCCCAACAGCATCGAAGTTCCACGTGTAGCGATCGATTGGTACCGCTCTGCACCTTGGTGGCG
>VGZN01000235.1 GCA_016872635.1 Planctomycetota bacterium
CCAACCAATCCTTTCCTCGTTCCCACGAACTACTTTGGAGTACTTTCCTATGGCTATCGCCGAAACCACGATTGCAGCCCCAAAAATCAAGCACACCGAGTGTTTTATCGATGGGCAATGGCGTCCTTCCATCTCAGGCAAGACATTTCAGACGGTTAATCCCGCGACCGAAGAAATCATCTGTGACGTAGCCGAAGGAGATTCGGCAGATATCGACGCGGCGGTCAAAGCTGCTCGGCATGCCTTTGAATCGGGGCCTTGGAGTAAAATGGACGCACGTGATCGAGGCAAACTGATGTTCCGTCTCGCCGATCTTATTGAAGAAGAGATCGACGAATTGGCTGCCCTGGAAAGCTTGGATAATGGAAAGCCATTCCGCGAGGCTCGCTACGGCGACTTACCACTGGTTCTCGATTGCTTGCGATACTACGCAGGATACGCCGACAAAATCCACGGCTCGACCATTCCTATCCGTGGCAATTTCTTCACCTACACCCGTCGCGAAGCAGTAGGCGTCGCAGGACAAATCATCCCTTGGAATTTTCCGATGCTCATGGTGGCTTGGAAATGGGGCCCTGCACTGGCAGCCGGTTGCACCATTGTGATGAAGCCTGCCGAGCAAACTCCATTGAGCTGTTTGCGACTGGCCCAACTAGCAAAAGAGGCCGGCATCCCTGATGGAGTCATCAACGTCGTTCCTGGCTACGGTCCAACCGCCGGTGCATCGTTGGTAAAGCATCCAGGTGTCGACAAGATCGCTTTCACCGGCGAGCATCGCACTGCACAAATCATCATGCGAGATGCTTCGGAGACCCTCAAGCGATTGACGTTTGAATTGGGAGGCAAGAGCCCAAATGTGGTCATGGCCGACGCAGATCTCGACAAGGCCGCACAAGGGGCCTACATCGGATTGTTCCTGAACCAAGGCCAATGCTGCTGCGCGGGTAGTCGCGTTTTTGTCGAGAAGAAAGTCCATGCCGAGTTCGTCGATAAGATCCAGCGTCTGGCTCAAAATCGTCGCGTCGGGAACCCAATGTCGCTCGATACGGAGCAAGGCCCTCAAGTGGACCAAGCTCAGTTCGACAAAATCATGAGCTACATCGAAAAGGGGAATGCAGAAGGAGCAAAGTGCGTCGCAGGCGGAGCCCGTTTCGGGGACCGCGGATACTTCGTTCAACCAACCGTCTTCGATGGCGTGAACGATTCCATGTCGATCGCCAAAGAGGAAATCTTCGGACCAGTAATGTCCGTTCTCACCTTCGATGACTGGGAAGATCTCGTCAAACGGGCCAACAATACATTCTATGGGCTTGCCGCAGCAATCTGGACAAAGAATGTCGGAAGGGCTCACGAGTTCGCAAAACGCGTTCGGGCAGGTACCGTCTGGGTGAATTGCTACGATGTCTTTGACGCCGCTGCTCCTTTTGGTGGCTTTAAGATGAGCGGTCAAGGTCGAGAACTTGGTGAGGAAGGACTCAAAGCCTATACCGAGAGCAAGACCGTTACTGTCAGCCTTGACTCGTAACCGATAACTTATCGCTCCTGCGAACCATAAACGTTATCAGCGTGTTAGCAATCACTGCCGAACAAACTAACAACGAGACCATCTGGACCAAGGTGGTCTCGTTTCTTTTATCCTCATTTACACTCCTGCTGGGTTGCTCCCTAATCTGGAACCAACTCTGTTTCGATCAAGCGTTCGCCCAAGAAAACATTCAGGACATAAAATTCGAGGGCTTATCGAATCGGCAGTGGGACTCCTTGGTCGCAAGGACCTCGTCCGCCCTTCTTGGAAATCCGATTCATTCTGTCGAACTCCAGAATCTACGCAGCGTCCCACCACAAACTCGGCAACAACAATTCCAGCAAGCGATCATCGACTGGATCCGTTCCGACGCTTTCGCAAAACAGCAAACAAACGATTGGTGCGGTGACTATTTCGCCGTCGCGGAAAAGAACCGGGCCAACGCCTCCAATGGGAATACTCCGTGGGACTACACCCCTCACGATCGATGGCTTGAGGCTGCAATCCAATTCAACATGCGATTTGATTCGTTCCTGTCATACCAACTCACCGGCAATGAAGTCCAACGCACCAACAACGCGACGTCAGACCGAATCGCTACCGCAAGTTGGTACCGGGCAAATCAATTCCAAGTTGCAGACCATTCCAATTTCTACAGTGTTACCGCAAATTTACCTCGAGAAAACGCAAACGCCAACCCGATTGCCCTCCAGCCATTCCAATCGTTCTACCAGCCAACATCCTTTGGACTTTCCGACCTCATCCAGAGCGACTCGAGTTGGCTCTATCAAAATGCGCCCGATTTCCGTCAAAATCAACTTCGAACTTTGACGGACGCCATCGCATCCATCCGACAATCAGAAATCAAGGATTGGGAAACGTTAGTTCACGGTGATGCAGTCCGTAATTGGTATCAAAAACAGACGACACACCCAAAGCCATCCCCCTCGGAACGGATGCTCGTCTGGCCTAGTGTCGACCAACGATTTATTTTACAAGATGACGATGGCAATCGAGCCTTCAAAACCCCGTTGAGGATCGGTTCTGGAGGGTTTGCACCCGCCGCTTACGGCGACATTGAGGATCCTCTTCGCCGCTCACAAGAATGGACCATCGTACTTAATTGCTATTTCGGCCAAGATTTCATCGCTTCCTCCGCAGTGGGACCGCAACGCGTGCTCACACAGAAAGTGCGTCCAGCGAAGACACCCGCGATCGATGATGCATCGCCGCTACTTGCTTTCAATCGTCACGAACTGCGTCTTGAAATTACGAACGGCTGCCTGCGGGTGTCTTTGGTCCATGACGAACCGATAAGCATGATCCAAGTTCAGACAACCGAATCGATAGCAATGGACAGATGGACCCAAATTGCTATCTCCTACGACGGAACCAACCGAACTCACTCTCTACGCGTCGCGCTCGACGGCCAATACGTAGGCTTGAATTACCTAACGGACAGACTCATCCGAGACTTTGTTGGTGAGGATTCTTTAGCACCTGCCCAAGTGCAACGCTACCAATTCCAATTCGGCGATTCCACCACCAGTCATTTATGGGAATTAGAGGATATCGAAGTCTACCGAGCGGTTCTGTCGCCACCCGAGTTGCTTGGACTGATCGAAAATACCCCCTGGCATGATTGGCAGGATTTGTCCGAGTCCGAGAAATTGTCTTGGATCGAGCATTTCGCCCGACGCATCGACCCGCGTTGGAGGTACGAACGAGAAACCCTTCTCTATTACCTAAGCAACGAATACTTGATTTGGGAGACGATTCCACTGACCCCGATTTTCCCCTCCCATGCTCACCTCGTGCCATTGCATCGCGATCCATTACGGAACAGCCAACATCATCAGGAACAGCATCAAGGTGAGGATGCGATTCCTATAGGGAACCAAGTTTCCCCACTCTCCCTCTTCCCATGGAAAATGATGGATACGGAATCCTGCCATCAATGGATTGCTGCTATTGGAACCAAGGAAATTCAATGGGGTACGCTTAAGGCAACGTGGAAGGAGTCGATTGCACGCACCGAGGTCCTTCGGCAATGGCAGCATTTGATCGAACGTGTGACAAAGAAATTAGATAGTTCCCCTATTGCTCCCGGGACCGAACTTCCTAATTTGCAATCCATCCGACATCCGTTCACAGAACCTAGGCTGCAATCGCTAGCAAATCGATTCATCGACAGCGATTGGGATCGCCGAGCGATGATGCTGGATTTGCTGCAGTCACCTGAATGGTTTGCAATCGCTATTGATTCGGTCGAATGACATCTTGTAGCCTTTTAGTGTTACCAACCGACAAGGCTGCTCCAAAAGGAATTGGAGGCCATCGGGATCTGCAAAGGGCATCGACATGGTCGCGACACAGGGCTGTAAGCGAAACGTCTTGAAAGCATCTAGGATTCGAAGTGCGTTCGAAGGATGGGGGCCAGTCCTCGCGACTTGTACCGCAGCATTGCTGACTTTCGTTTCTGCGACCACCGGTAGTGCGCAGGACTCGAACGGCAAAAAGAAAACGTTTGCGTTTGGACGCACAGAACCGAAAACGACGACGACTTCGGCGAGCCGAACCGCCGCATCGAAATCGAAGCCCGAAGCCAAAAGAATTTGGAGTGACCCCAGTTCTCCCAACGCAGATCGAGGAGTCGATTGCTATTTCCGACGAGTGATGGATTTGCCGGAAACGGAAAAGGCTTTCATCGATCTCGATTCACCCACAGGTTGCGAAGTCTACTTCAATGGTCGTCGTGTACGCACCATGAAAAACGATGGTGGACCTGAACGCATCGACCTACAAGCCTACATCAAGGCCGGAAAGAATCTCCTAGCGATTCGGGTTTTGGATCGAGAACGGCAGGAGCTTGGACTCAAAGCCGATTTCTATTTCAAGCCTACCAAGGGCAACTGGCGAGTTGTGGTTAGCGACTCAGAATGGAAGGCCACCAAACAAGCTATTAACAATTGGCAGATGCTGAATTTCAATGATGAAAGTTGGGTATCTGCATTTAATCTCGACCAACGCGCTAGCGTGCCGAAACCGGAAGTCGTTCGAGATTCTCCGAAGACAAATAATTCCGATGAAGTCGCTGTCTCGAAGCGCAAAACCGCGGATGAAACGGAATCTGGGTCTACGGCGGAAAGTACAAAGTCCTCACGTAAAGGGAACAGCGAAGTTGCGGGTGGTGAGAAAATCACCATTAGCACGCGTGGTGGAAACGATACCAAGGAATCCACATCCGAGAAAAACAGCAAGAAGCTCAAGCAACGCTTCACGACACTCCCAGGATTCGATGTCGAACCTGTTGCCGATCCGAGTATCGGCTCGTTGATCGCGATGACGTTCAATGAGTTTGGGCACATCATTGCTTCTGTAGAAGGCTATGGACTTGTACTTCTCTACGACACCAATAAAGATGGCATCCCGGACAAGAGCCGGGAATACTGCGATTTGGTTCAAAATGTGCAAGGTATTCTCGCGCTCAATGGCGACGTCTATGTCACCGGGGAAGGTCCCGAAGGAAACGGCCTTTATCGTCTGGTAGATTCCGATCGCAATGGGCAGCTAGAAAAGTCGGAACTGCTCGCGAAATTCGGTGGGGTCCCCGGTGAACATGGTGCTCACCAGATCGCTTTTGGCCCTGATGGTTATCTATACATCAGCATCGGCAATCACGTACAATTAGAAACTCCACTCGAGGGATACCAACCATTCATAGCTCCCTATGAGGGGGACCTCGTTCGCCCTCGATTTGAAGATCCGGGCGGACATGCCATGGGGGTAAAGGCACCGGGTGGTACCGTGGTCCGTTATGACCTTACCAGCCGCAAACTGAGCCTAGTGGCAGGTGGTATTCGAAACGCGTATGACCTAGCGTTCCATCCTAACGGGACGATGTATCTGCATGACAGCGATATGGAAGCCGACATCGGTTCGGTCTGGCATCGCCCCACAGGCCTATTCCGGGTGGTCGAGGGCGGTGAGTTCGGTTGGCGAAGTGGATGGGCGAACTGGCCGGAATACTACCCCGACCGTTTGCCGTCGTTAGCGAGTACCGGACGTGGTTCGCCTACCGGCATCACGGTTTACAACCATTTTTCCTTCCCTGCAAGATACCATCGTGCAATCTTCACGGCAGACTGGTCCGAGGGACGGATTGTTGCCCTTCAAATCGATGCTGCCGATCGGGGGCGCGTCAAGGCTGAGGACTTTGTTGTCGGCACTCCTATGAACGTAACCGACCTGGAAGTAGGGCCGGACGGGGCACTTTACTTCTGCACCGGCGGACGAGGCACCGAAGGGGGTATTTTCCGGGTCAAATGGCAAGGTGAACTTCCCGAAACGGTCAAGAATCTCGGGCAAGGAATCTCCCGCGCAATTCGCCAACCGCAATTAAGCTCCGCGTACGCACGTCAATCGGTTGCAATACTCAAGCGAGAGTTGGGGGACCAGTGGGACGAGCAAGTGATGGGGGTCGCATTCAGCGAGGAAAACCCTTCTCGCTACCGCTTGCAGGCGATCGATTTGATGCAATTGCTAGGCCCGATACCTTCGTCGGAGATGCTGATCGAATTGTCGTCCACCGCTAACGAACAAGTTCGCGCCAAAGCTGCCCGCCTGTTAGGCTTGCATGCAGGGGACGAAGCTGCGACCAATCGATTGAAGAGGATGATTCAAGATACCTCGCCGACGGTCCGTTCGGCCGCTTGTGAGTCATTGATTCGTGCAGCGGTTGCCTGCAATCCATCCGAGCTTCAAACACTTATCGCGAGTGACCAGCGAGAGGATCGCTACCTCGGTCGACGTCTACTCATGAACGTCCCTGCTGACGCGTGGAAAGAGAAATTGCTCAAAGGCAAGCCACGCGTTGCGATCAACGCCAGCCTTGCGCTAGTATCGTCAAATCGCGATGCGGAGAATTGCCAACTGGCGATCGATGCACTGCTCGAAGCTTCCAAAGGATTTGTCAGCGATGCGGAGTTCGTGGATCTCTTGCGCACCTTACAGGTAGCGCTCCATGTTAGCGGCATTCAGCCAGATCGCGTGCCGGAACTCAAACAATTTGTCGAACAGGAATTCCCAACCGGTAATCCAGCTATCAACGGCGAGTTGATTCGATTGGCAACGTTCTTACAGTCCGACCTCGTCGTTCCAGCGATTGAGTACCTCAAGACCGACTCGAACATCGCCGATCGGATGCTGATATCAATGCATCTACCGTTGATGCCACACGAATGGAAATCCAGCGAGCGAATGGCGGTTCTGCAGTTCCTCGAATCCTGCTTGAAGGAAAAAACGGGGGGATCGTATCCACTGTACGTGATGAAGACCTCGGAAACGTTATCCAAGTACCTCACGGAAACCGAAGCAATTCAAATCATCGATTTGGGCGAACGCTATCCTAACGCAGCGCTGGCCGCTCTTTTCAAAGTCCCCGATCAACTGACACCGGATCAGATCGAATCTCTCAAACGATTGGATACGGCCATCGATAAAGGTGGATTGGAAGAGGATGTTTACAAGCGTCTCAAGACAGGTATCACCGCCATCCTTTCCCAACAGAATGACGACAGCGCGATAGAGTATTTGCGGCAGCGATGGCGCAAGAGTCCAGATCGACGGGCGACAATCGCACTGGCAATGGCTCAACGGCCATCCGAAGCCAACTGGGACTACCTCGTTCGATCGTTGGGGGTTCTCGATTTGTTCGCTATTGCAGATGTCTGCAACGCACTCTGCAAGATCGACGCTGCAACAGAAGACCCGGAAGCCATTCGGCAAACGATTTTGCAAGGCTGCCGATTGGTCGAGGCGGGAGATGATCCATCCTCAGCGATCAAATTGCTCGAGTACTGGACAGGGGAACGGCTCGCGAGTGATCTAACCAGCACGGATTCACCGATGGTTGCTTGGCAAAAGTGGTTCGAGAAGCAGTTTCCAAACTCGCCGCCAGCGGTCCTGCCAAGCGAAACAGCGCAACCGCGATGGTCTTTGGCCTTCCTCGATCAGTTCCTGAATGGTGAGCAAGGCAAAGCTGGATCGATCGAGAAAGGTGCGGAAATCTTTGCTCGAGCACGCTGCAGCGCTTGCCACAAAATGAACGCTCAAGGAGGTGGGTTCGGTCCTGATTTGACGAGTCTAAACCGGCGGTTCACACGCACGGAATCACTGGAATCAATCCTATTCCCATCCCACGTTATCAGCGATCAATACGCCACGAAAAAGGTACTCACTAAAGCAGGAGATGTGTACACCGGTTTGGTGGTGAAAACCGCAAAGGGTATCGCTGTGCGGGTCAACGAGAATAAGGAATACGTGATCGCCGACGACGAGATCGACGAACTGATGCCTAGCAAGGTATCCGCGATGCCAGCGGGCTTGGTCGACGAGTTGACGCCAACGGAAATCAGGGACTTGATGGTATTCCTCGGATACATTCCGTCCGAGAAACTAACCGCCGAGAAACCGAGCAC
>VGZN01000236.1 GCA_016872635.1 Planctomycetota bacterium
CTCAGCGATGTGGCTGACGCAATTGCGATGGATCGCCGTTGCAGGACAATTGCTCGTCATCGGGTTTGTTTATCTAGTGCTCAAGATCGAATTGCCGATCGCCTGGATGTTGGCCCTCGTACTATGTACTGTCGCCAGCAACCTTGTCTTGTGGTTCGTCGCTCGGCGATCGCTCAGTGGGGCCACCGAACTCCAGGTAGATCGTCAATCCAATGCCGCAACCAACCATGGGATGAATCTTGGCATTCATCATGGCTCACTCGGCTCAAGGACTCTCGGTGGCTTGCTGTTGTTCGATGTGATGATATTGACGGGGTTGCTCTATCTTTCCGGCGGTGCAGCCAATCCGTTTATCTTGTTCTATGTTGCGAATATCGTTGTCGCCGGTGTGGTGCTGTCCCGATTCTGGGCTGTAGCGATTTCAGCGGCTTCGGTGCTCGGCGCGTTTTTTCTCCTCAATCGAGCCACCCCCAATGTTGTCTTTGCAAATTCACCGCTCGCGGCGGATTCCCCATGGGACGTTACCAAGGCGGCTTTTCTCATCGCCTTCACGACTTGCTGCGGAGTTCTCGCCTACTTTGTGTCTATGTTGGCCTTACAAGTCCGACAGCGGGATCGACGATTGGCAATCGCGGAGAAAGAACGCGAGCGAGCTCAACGTCTTGAAGCCCTCGCGACCCTTGCTGCTGGTGCGGGGCATGAATTAGCAAGTCCATTGTCAACCATTGCAGTCATCGCTGGGGAATTGTCTCGCACGCTCGACAAACAAGATATTCCGGACAAAGTTCGCCGAGATTTCGGGCTGATCCGAGAAGAGCTCAATCGCTGCAAGGATATCTTGCATCGGATGAAAAGCGGGGCCGGGGAAGCAGCAGCGGAGCATTTGCATCCGGTTAGAATCCAAGAAATTCTTGATGAGACTGTGGTTGCGATGCGCGAGCCACAACGAGTGCATATCGCTATGGAGCGAGCGGTTGCGGATTTCAAAGCGTTACTTCCCAAGCAGGCTCTTTCTCAGGCACTGCGCAATCTGCTCCAGAATGGTTTGGATGCATCCAAACCCAACCAGCATGTTGATGTCAACTCCACCATTCATCGCGCTGAGAACGATCAGAGAACGTGGGTGCTGGAGATCGTCGATCAAGGGGCCGGGATGACCAACGATGTATTGCGGCGAATCGGGGAGCCGTTCTTCACCACCAAAGAAGTTGGAGAAGGAATGGGGCTCGGCGTCTTTTTGACACGAAACGTCATCCAAGGACTCGGTGGGACACTGCGATTCAGTCGTGCTCCCAACGGTGGCACACAATGTGTCGTGCGAATTCCACTCGGTGGGCAATAGGTTTATTTCAATCGCGGTGAGCGGGGGCGTAATAGAGCGAAGTTCTACTGTTCGCTATAGCATGGATTAAACGGACGCGTTCCGAACAACCATGGCCCGCACGTGCTGCTCGTCGACCGGGTGAATCACACCTCGTTCGGTGACGATTGCTGTTATCAATTCCGCAGGTGTTACGTCAAAAGCTGGGTTGTAAACAGACACACCTTCTGGGGCTGTGCGACGTCCGAAGGCGCAAGTGATCTCTTCGCTCTTGCGCTGTTCAATTGGAATCTCGTTACCTTCGACGATCGACAGATCGAACGTGCTCGTGGGGGCTGCTACATAAAAGGGAACACCGTGGTGTTTTGCTGCAATCGCGACGCCGTAGGTTCCGATTTTGTTCGCAGTGTCACCGCGGGCTGTAATCCGATCCGCACCGACGATGACCGCTTGGATGCGTCCCTCCCTCATGACTTGAGGAGCCATGGAATCGCAGATCAATGTACAAGGAACACCGTACTGCTGGAGTTCCCACATGGTCAATCGGGCACCTTGGAGGAGTGGCCGAGTTTCGTCTGCAAAGACGTGGATGTCTTTTCCTTGATCGTGCGCAGTCAAGATCGCAGCGAGGGCGGTACCGTATTCCGAGGTTGCTAAGCCCCCGGTGTTGCAATGGGTCAAAATTCCAAAGCCTTCCTCAAACAAGGCCGCTCCGTATTCTCCGATCGCATGGCACATCCTGCGGTCTTCGTCGTGGATTAATCTGGCCTCGCGAAGGAGCTGATTCCCCAGTTCGACGGCGGATGCGACACCGGTGTTGCGATCGATGACCCGTTTCATTCGATCGAGAGCCCAAAAGAGATTGACCGCCGTTGGGCGACTAGTCGCAAGATAGTCACACGCCTCCGTAGCTAGCTGTACAGATTCCTTCGTAGACGCTCGACGGCGAATGGCATCTTGGAGTCCGACGACGACTCCATACGCTGCGGCGATTCCAATGGCCGGCGCGCCGCGAACTCGCAGTGAGACGATAGCTTCGTGAACACCATGCAGATCATGGAAGGGCAACATCTCCACGGAAGTGGGAAGCAGGGTTTGGTCCAGCAGTTCCAACTGCCCCAACGTGTCTCCTGTCCAACGAACGGAAGTGTAAGGTGGAGTCGAGTTGTTGGGTAAGTTTTCCAAGATATCCCTGCGTTGATGAAGTTTCGCGTCGACGGGTATGCATAACGATCGCTGGCGAGACTAGCGGAGAAGTGATCTTGCGTTCGGACGATCTCGCGACCGGATTATAGCGATTACGTTCCAATCGACGAGAAGCCCGAATAGGTTCTCTGGACAGCCCCTGCAACTTACAGTTCCGTGGCTAAACATTCGGTGACTAACGGCTCCGTAAAATACTTGCATTTCTGAGCTAAAGAAACAATGGCCATCGCAAGACTTTGGATACGGCGCGTTTCATTCCCGGCTTATCATGTCCGCAGTTTTGGGGTGTCTTTAGAAGACGCTTGCGGCTGCTTGTCGGCGAGGAATTTCCGAGAGGATACGTGCGACGATGGCGTCCGAGTCGACTCCCTCGGCTTGAGCGTTGAACGTGGGTACGATCCTATGGCGAAGTACGGGTGCCGCGAGGGCTTCGACATCGTCGGTCGAGACATGCAGGCGGCCGTTGAGGAGTGCGCGTGCTTTGCTCGCGACGACGATCTGCTGGCATGCGCGCGGTCCCGGGCCCCATTGAACCCAAGAACTGACCCACTTTGGGGCGGTTGATTCTGCAGGACGTAGCGAACGGACCAAATCGAGTACGACTTGCTTGACGTGCTCTGGTAGAGGTACCGCTCGGACGAGCCGCTGGTACTCGATAATCTCAGGGCCGGTGATCACGGGTTCAATTTTTCCCGAAAAGGAGCCGGTGGTACGATCGATGATGTCCGCTTCTTGTTCGCGGGTAGGATAATCGACCAATGTTTGAAAAAGAAAGCGGTCCCGCTGGGCCTCAGGCAAGGGATAGGTTCCTTCTTGTTCGATCGGGTTCTGTGTAGCCAAGACGAAGAATGGCTCGGAGAGTTTGTACGTTTTACCCCCGACTGTAACTTCGTGTTCCTGCATCGCTTCGAGCAAGGCTGCTTGAGTTTTAGGGGGTGTGCGATTGATTTCGTCGGCGAGTAGGATTTGTGTGAAGACAGGGCCTTTGACGAAGCTGAGTTGGCGTGCGCCGGACTCGGACTGTTGGATGATATCCGTCCCGGTGATATCGGCAGGCATCAAATCGGGGGTGAATTGGATGCGATGAAAGTCGAGTGCCATGGCTTGGGCGAGCGACCGCACCATCAGGGTCTTGGCGAGACCCGGCACTCCTTCCAGCAGGCAATGCCCCCCCGCGAGCATCGCAATCAACAACTGCTCGATCGTCTTGTCTTGTCCAACAATGACTTGTGCAATCTGAGACCGAATTTTTGCAAAGGCTTTTTGGAGGTCTTTGGCACGGGTCAATTCTTTTTGCGCCAATTCTTCAGGCGAAGGGGGGGCAACAGTTGGCTGATTCATGGCGGTGGGGTCGCTAGGCAATGGGGTACTGTTGATGCGGCGCGGTGCGGTGCATCGATTCACGACGAATCGATTCGAAGCGGAAATGCATTGCCGGAACTGAACGGAACTGACCGTAACTGACCCGGCGAGAGTTCGGAGTAGTGTAGCTGATATGGTTGGGGAAACCCAGCATTTACGGAAGGCTAGGACTCCTTTTGCGAGGAACCTTGACACACTCGACCGACGTCGATAGTCTTTTCGGTAATGGGCTTGGGGTGACGCGTTCGCCAGCGAGAAAATTCGGGGGATTAGCTCAGTTGGGAGAGCGTTTGCATGGCATGCAAAAGGTCAGGGGTTCAAGTCCCCTATCCTCCACTTTTTTAACATTCAAAACTCTGGGAAATGCGACTTTCTCAGGGTTGTTATCGTTTCGCTCGACCTTGATGACCTTCGATGACGTCCGGTACGTTGTTTTTTGCGTGGCTTTTTACGCTGCCTATACCATCTGCCGTCCGCCATTAGTCGCTGGCCACCTACAGCAGCATTGCTCTGCCACACTCTCGGTGTTGCCGAGACCGCGACTTCTTTTCATGATCGCAATCATTCGGATCAACTTTTTGCAGCTACGCGTCATCGATGGAGGAACGCACAAGGGAGTAACGTCCAGAGGAATAACGCACAGAATCGTTGAACCGCCACGAGGGTCAAGTTCGGATGTTCAGTTTGCAACATCCAAAGTCAAGCGACTTCGCGCTCGAGCTCTTTGAAAAAAAGTCGGGGTTCAGTTGGTAGTAACTGAACTTGCCACTCTTTTCGACCGTCACCAAATCGGCATGGAATAAGACACGCAGATGATGGGAAACGTTGGCCATCTCAAGATCGAGGATTTGCACGAGATCCGAGACGGTCAACGGGCAATTTTGCAATGCTCGAACAATGCGCAGGCGAACCGGATCTCCGAGGGCCTTCAAATAGGTGGCACAGGTAGTTGGGTCTTCCGAAGAAACGAGATCATCGGTCATAAGGCGACTTGGTGGGAAATGGAGACAGGCGGTACCTCGACTCGTAGTATTGTACTAAAAATCCATATCGGCGTGCTACTACTCCATCGGTTGATCGCCCTTCAAGTCCGGCCTTGAGGAGGTTGGTGAATCTCCGGCCGCTCGCATTTTGGCAATTCGGCAGGGGTTGACGAGCGATTTCGGCATCAGTAAATCCAATTGATTGTTTGATCGTTCGTGTCGCGGCAGCCTTGGGCCTTGTGAAAATTTTCTCTGGTTTGGACTTCGGTGCAAGTTTTCAGTGCACTTTACGGTGAGGATATCGGAGTTCGTCTTTCTCGATTTCGAATGGGTGCTTCGTTATTGTTCGATGAGAAAGGTTGAGACGGTTGGTATATGAGAAGACACGTTGCGTTCGCGCTTACAGTGGGATTAATGGTGCTAGGCGTTCTAGGGCAACTTGGCCGTTCGGAGATTGGAGTGATCTCGGTCGAAAAGGCGAAGGAATTGATCGAATCCTCGAAAGCATCGCGAAAGCCGATCGTGCTCGACACACGCGGAGGGTACAAGGACTATTTTCGAGGACATATTCCTCGTTCGCACCACATCGATTTCGATACCCTCCGTGGGACCGATCAAGGTGTTCCGGTTCAATACTTGCCTGGCGATTTGACGAGGGCATTGCTGATTCGCGCAGCCGTGCATCGGGATCGAACGCATTTGATTGATACGACAGGAGCCGCTTTGCCAAACGATGAGATATTGAGCGCGAGCATGGTTGCATATGTCCTCGAAAAATACGGTGTTCAAGATATTCGGATCGTTGATGGAGGATCGCCAGCTTGGCAGCAAGCAAAGTTTCCAGTTACCCGAGAGTATTTCGGTAATGATTCGGGAGTGTTGTCATCGCAGGAGAAATCGAACATCGGTATTTCGATCGAAGAGTTGATGGATCGGAAAAACAACCCCAATGTCGTCTTGGTAGATGCCCGCCCAAAAAATGAATACTTGGGACAAGACGATATTTGGCTTCGTTAGGGGCATATTCCGGGTGCCGCGAGCTTTCACTGGGCTCGACTCATGGAACCTGAAAACACGCACAAGTTTCTTGATTTTAAAGCGGTGGAGAGCCAGTTGACCCAGGCAGGCTTGACCTCGAACAAGGAAATCATTGTTTACTGTGGTACTTCCCGCGAAGGGAGTTTGTTGCGTTTTTACTTGAAGCACGTGGCGAAGTACCCGAACGTTCGGTTGCGCGAGGGGTCTTGGAAAGAGTATGTTTCACTCAAGCAATTGCCGGCTGAAACGATCGAAAAAAAGAATCCGTAGGCCGCCTCGTCATGGTAACGATCATCCTGTTAGCCTCGGTCGGCTTCGTCGCTTTCACCAATGGAGCGAACGCCAATTTCAAAGGTGTCGCATCTTTGTATGGGACAGGCACTACGTCGCGACGTGTTGCTTTGTACTGGGGGACAGCAATGACGTTCGCTGGTTCGATCGCGGCGTTATTCTTTGCGGAAGGGCTGCTGAAAAAATTCAGCGGACGTGGGATTGTATCTGACCAACTTGTGGAATCGGAGAGTTTCGTCAGCGCCGTGGCACTTGCGGCTGCATTAACTAGTTTCCTCGCGACACGATTAGGATTTCCTGTGTCAACGACACACGCGTTGGTGGGTGCGATTTTAGGTGCGGGAATGGCTGGTAGTTTTTCCGAAGTTCATTTCGATGCGCTCGGGAAGAGTTTTTTGTATCCACTTTGTTTTAGTCCTTTGGTCGCGATGAGCTTGGGGGCGTTTTTCTATGCATTCCGAAGGATAATGCGACTTGCCCCTGACACTCGTTCCAAAACGCTAGACGCCCTGCACTTCTTGAGCACCGGTGGGGCGAGCTTCGCGCGGGGGCTCAACGACACGCCCAAAATGGTCGCTTTGCTCCTGGTATTGCCAGGATGTGATATTTCGATTGCCTTTCTCGCCATTGGCTGCATGGTCGCGGTCGGAGGGTTGCTCGATGCTGAGCCTGTAGCAGAAACACTCGGCAAAAAAGTGACTGGGATGAACCCGGGGCAAGGCTTTGCGGCAAGTCTAGTCAAAGCGATTCTAGTAGCGACTGCAAGTTTACATAGCCTGCCTGTCAGCACAACACATGTTAGCGTCGGTTCGTTGCTCGGCATGGGAACCTACACTCGCCAAGCGAAATGGAAAAAAGCATGCGAGGTCATGTTTGCTTGGGTTAGCACGGTACCTGTCGCAGCATTGCTGGCAGCATTTTGCTATTGGCTTCTCAAACCCCTTTTAGTCTAACCCAAATCACAGAGAAACTCAGGAAGCTTCCGAGATATCTTCTGCCGCCCCGACATCTGCCGCCCCGACATCTGCCGCCCCGACATCTGCTGTTTCCCCAGCCCTATGTGGGCCGATGACTGGTTTCGCGAGTGCGGGTGGTTCGTCCACCCGGAGAATCTGCCCATCGAACAATTCCATCACAAGCTTCACCAACGGATCGGTCATCGCTTCACGAATCTTTTGATTCTGAGGAACCGACGGGCGAGCGACTGGTGTAAGTAATGAGGCTGCTGTCGATCCATCCGCTGATTTCTCCTTGGGCAACTCACGTTCGGTGAGTACAAACTCAAAGCCCAAGGCTTGTCCGACAGTTTCTCGGAGGGTCTCCGACAGTCTTCGAACATTCTCGGTCGAGCGAAAGTGCTGTAATCCAAAGGCGGCTTCCTTGGCCAGCAAAACACGCCAACGCGTCGGCGATTCCTCAATCACATCGAGCGCCATGACACCGCATTGTTGGACCAGTCCATCGAGCTGCAATGCTGCCTCTCGAAAAACATCCAATGCACTTCGATCCCCTCGAGATTGAATCGCCGTGGAACCCGTGGTTTCAGTGTTCTCACGTGCTGCAACGTACTCTCGAGCGGGAGGCTCTAGAACATCACTGATTCGATGCGATTTGACGATCGACAGATCCGCTTGTGGATTGGGATGCGTTCCAGCGACGTCGTTCGCAGAGGGATTCGCGGACGTCTGAGTCAGAGGAGCGGATGCCGAGTGTGTTGACGCTGACGATTCCGATACGGAGCGGGATGGATCTACGTTATCTTT
>VGZN01000237.1 GCA_016872635.1 Planctomycetota bacterium
CGGAAACGGATCCGAGAATCGTCGAGATGGAGTTCTACAGGTTGGAAGCCATTCAATGTGATCGCCCATGGACCATCTTCCTCTTTTCGAGGAATCCCTTTGGCAGCGTCCCCGAATTGGGAGATGTAACCGTCCATATCTTCACTGCGAAGAACTCTGCCGGCGAGGATCGGATCAAGGAGATTTCCCAAGGCTGACTGATGGATTTGCACAGTCACGCCTGAGGATTCCATCGGGAGTGGACAGGTGCCGGTCGCCGCCAATTGCACTCCGTTTTGAATGTTCCACTGAACCGCTAAGTTATCGGTGGTACTCCATGAATTTCTAGAAGGCTTCGAGATACCCAATCGGGAAAGGATTGGAACACCCAGGGAATTAATCTTGCTGTTAGCCTCGACAAGTTGATCGTTCAACTGCTCGTGGAACTGACTTCGGATTCGGTTTTCAAGACGGGATTCGCCGATGGCATCCGCTAACGGCTTTTGCTTTGCCGCCTGTTTCGCAGCGATTTTTCGCACGATACGAAGGCGGTGCTCGATACTGTTGATGATGGTTTTTAGATCGGCATCGACGCCAGTGTCTCCGAGTGATGCCAAGCCGTAATCGGTAAGAGCGATCGATTCGCTCGCGGCGATATTCGCAGCACCTTGCGTATTCAACACGACCGAGCGATTGTAGCCTCGATTGACGCTTGCAAAGTCGGCGCTTAAGTTCAATCGCACAGCGGCATTCGATGGGCTATCGAGAAGTTGCGGGGAGACGACTCCTCGCAAGACACTCTGGCCACGAATGGTCGTACCGAGAATCAACTCGTTGACTGGGTTGGCTTCGTCCACGGGTCGCGCCAAACGGCGTTGCAAGAAATCGCCAGAGGCGAGGATTCGAAAGTTGGGATACGAGAAGGCACGCTTTACGGAAGATACAACGTCTGGAAGCTGGTTTCCTTGGTGGAGGTAGGCGACGGTTTGTGCCAAGTCGTGCATCGCATTGGCATCGGATAGCATCCCTGGTGCTTGCATCCGCTCCGAGAGTTTGTTCAAACGGTTTCGCAGAATCTCGAAGGTAGTATCAGGGTTGGAACCAAATCGCTGCGATTGGACGTACCTGGAAAGCGATTCTCGAACATTGACAAACTGAGAGAACTCAAGGCCGTAGTAATTCTGCCGGAACGTCTTCTCGATATCGTTCAATACTTCAAGGTTAGGTGTCGGCTGCGATAACTCCTCTGCGATCGTATCGAGCTTTAGAAAACGCTGCCACAGAGGTCCCTGGGAAGGGCTAGATGCTAAAAAGCTGCGAAGCTGGCCTAAGGCTTGTTCAAGCGACTGCCTTGCTGTAGAGACCGGCGGAAGGGTTGTCGCGTCGAGTCGGGTCGAGGCCGTTCGAACCAATTCCAACAATTGGGGATTCGATAATGGGTCTTGGCCCGGCGCAGGATTCGATAGGGGAGTCGGTTCGGAAGTTTGCCCGTGTACCACCCCAGAGCAGCATGATGTCAATAACGCTGCGCAACACGACACGATTGCAAGGGCCATTGGAGCAAGGGCCATTGGAGCAATCACCACTGGCGATAACGCTGTGTGGATTGCAGCAAACACAGATCGTTTTGCGAATTGTTTTTTACGCACGGAAACTTCCTCCTGGTTCAATCTCTCAAAATCCCTGGCAACCATCCTGCTTCTGGAATCCGATCTAGTTTAATAGAGGTTGCAGCGATGTCCTAGCACCCAAGCTTTGCTAGTTTACCGAGTTTACCCAAATGCCGCTCACCCCAAATGCCG
Organism: Planctomycetota bacterium; assembly: GCA_016872635.1. Lineage (GTDB taxonomy): Bacteria > Planctomycetota > Planctomycetia > Pirellulales > Pirellulaceae > JBKCUI01. The sequence goes on from VGZN01000237.1 coordinate 1,782, forward strand.
CTCACCCCAAATGCCGCTCATCCCAAATGCCGCTCACAAGGTGTCGCACGAATGGCATCGTAAAAGCGGTGTAAAGGGCAAGGGCTACTAGGTACTTGGAGCAGCCACCCGTTCAATCCACTATTGCTCCATCAGTGCTGCAAATGCTACTGTCCCTCCCGGAAAAGCTCGCGCCGAGATTTGGGTGCAAGCGACTGAATAAATATTTAGGCGAATCCATTATGCGCGGAACATGCATTTTCACCTTACTCTTCGTCGCCATCCAAATCCAATGCTCCGTGGTAACCACCTACTCGTTTGCCCAGACATTGGGTGGTTCTCCACAACCGGTCGCTTACTACGGCGAAGGGTACGTTCTGCTGCAACATGGGAGTGTGCTTCATGGATTCGTGAAACCTCAAGCCGATCGATTAACAATCGTATTGGATAAAGGAAATGAGGTAACGCTACCCAATCGACAAGTCCTCTCCGTGGGTAAAACGGTTGAGTCGTTGTACAACTATCAAGTCAAAGCGATCCGAGCTTGGGGGACAGGCGAACACTGGCACTTGGCGCAGTGGTGCCTTCAAAACGGACTGTTGGATCAAGCCATCGAGCACTATTTGGCACTTGAAGATGTTGCTGCCGACAATCCAAAATTTAAGCAACTCGATCATCAGATCAAACAAGCGTTGCTTGCGGATAAGGATTTGCGACAAGCAATGCTGGAGCGAGGGATGACGATCTCGGACGCTCTCCATGAACCCCCATCTCAATCAAGCTCCGCAGGGGCGATGATTTCGGCAAACAATTCAGGTGACATCCAAACCGTTGGATCGGTCCAATCCGATGACATGTCGTATGGCGTGGTGAAGGCAGGAGCAAATATGGTTGTTAACGACACCAAGGTAACTCTTGGGGCGCCGCGACTTATTCCTGGTTACCTTCGTCGTAGTTTCCAGACCGAGGTAACTCCGGTAGTCGTCTCACGATGTGGTCAATCCGGCTGCCATGGCATCTTGGCCAGAAATGACTTCCAGGTCTTTCAACCCGTCAGTGATCAAGCGGCCGCGATTACAGAAACGAATCTGGACAACCTTCTACGTTACATCGACACGGAAACTCCCAAGCAGTCTATCTTGCTGAGTTACGCAACCCGTCCACACGGAACACAACGCAACGCAAGCATCAATCCCAGCCGGGACGAAGATCGTATTTTGCTCGATCGCATTCTGAGATGGCTGCAATCACTATCGGACACATCCAAAGATGAAACCGACGGATCATCGCGTGCCGTTCGAGCCGCTTCCAGTGCACCAGGCCAAGACTTGAATGGCTCACAGGTAGCTCCAGCGATCGCGTTGGTACCGAAGAATACGTTGCAGAAGTCCAATCAGCGGAAAAGGATGATGGGTGAACCACTGGTCGGTGACCGAAATGCAAAGCTCTCCAAGCCTGCCAAATCAGCTCCACCCGCAGCGATCTTGAATGCTGCAGAGATTCAAGAATTGGAAGACGCAATCGCAAAGCTTGAGCGGATCGAAGCGGGCAACAAATCCAATCGAGACCCACTCGACCCGAGCGTTTTCAATGCGAAGTACTCGAATGGCTCCACTAAATCGAATCGTTAGGTTTTCCGTTGGATAAAAGGTAGCGTCTAAGCCACTTTGGTTCGACAAACGCCAGGTTGGCAACGATCATCATCCACCCGAAGGTAATCATCCCGAGAAATATTCCGATTCCTGCATGCACCATGACTGCGATCGCCAGCACGAATAGTCGCGTTTGCTTGGGCCACACCAGTGCGAAGTAAGTCACCTCCCAGAACAAGGTGATGTGGGTCAATATCGCACCAAAGATCGGATAGTAGCCGATCCAGGTCAGGTCCAGCGATTGGTACTCGTACGATGCAGCAGAGAACCACATCGCCGTACCGTCCCACCACATTCCACCACGCAGTTTCCCTAGACCGCCGAAGAAATAGATGAAGCACAAATGAAGTTGGATCAGACGGGTCGCAAGAGTATTGCACCAACATGCTCGACCGTCATCGTCCCAACCCATCCAGCGTACGATCCCAGAAACGCGAGCCGGAAAACTCTCAGGGGTTATCGGAGTGCCGTTGGCGTGGACGGACACTCTAGCGGAATAGTTCGCCGAACCATTCGATGGCCCATTCGGTTGCCCATTCGATGACTTACTGAGAGCGGTACCCTTCCCTCCTTGCAATTGTGCCCCGCGCAAGCGTGCCCTTCGCAACCTCTCCCCGAGCCACACGTCAACACTCCAGCAACTCGCCGATCGACCCACGCATAGATATAGCACTAACATCAATGTGATTTGATCGAGACCAAACAAAAACGGAGTCAGTCGGTGCACGGTCATCAAGGTTAAAAACCATGCCGCGATCGAGGTCCATCGGGTTGCGAATCCAACAGCTAGCAGAACCCCTACGATAGCGGCAAGAACTTCGTGGATCAGCGCCACTGCCAACGAGTCTGAACTCGCGAGGTACGTCCATTTGTAGGATTTGGCGTGCAAGGTATCGAGTACCTCTAAGTTCAATAGTGCGTTGGCTCCAAAGAAAGAAGTCAGGTCGAGGATCCAGATGCAGTGGATGTAGCAAAGCATAGCCCCGGTTGCGATCCGGAGGGTGGCGAGCGTCTCCGCTGTGCGCGGAGCCAAGAAAAAATTTTCGAGGTTCGAATATACCGTTCGCAGCGCTGATTTCAGACTCGACTCGTTGGTGGAAACAGCTTCTTTGGTCATGGCTTATCCTCGCTCATGGCTTCCCTGACGGTATCGAAGGAAACTTGAGTCGTTGAGGCTGAACCGATTCTCCGCTAGGAATACGAGGCGACTCAGGTAGTACTTCGAGATTACGCGAGTCATTCAGTCGAAGTCCTTGCTTCAGGATTTGCTCAACCGTTGGGAGAGGTCGCTCGAGACGGACCAGGTTAACACCGGGTCCTTGAGGTCGGTCCATGGTGGGATCGGGTTTTGATAGTCGATATGCCATGGAGTTCGTCATCGACTTTTGAAGCAACGCATAAAACTCGCGATCTTGCTCCCATCGCGCCACAAACTCGAGGTCTTGCCGGTCGTCCGGCAGCAGTTCCGACGGTGCAAATACATTGTTGTAAAACTCGGAAAGCATGAAGTAACGGTGGTAGAGCAACCGAGGCCATTGACGCGTTCGGTCAGGGAACAAATACGCGATTTCCCCGTTGGCGAGTTGGTTCTTAGGATTCAGGTGCCGATCGGAAATTCCAACCCGGTTAGGTGTGTCCGTTTCAGGCAAAGAACCAGCGCTTGCCCCGAAGCTACTTGTCCAAGTCTGGCCGGCTTCGGGAACAAGCATCGCTGCAACCAGGTGGCTTGGCCCCGGATTGGGTGCAAAGAAAAAATACCCGTGGTCCAGATATAGCCATTCCACGTACGGGGCGAATGTTCTCCGGAGGGCTGCAAATTCCGGAGACGATTGGACTTCACTGCGCGAAAAAAAGTGAAGGGGTTCGGCAACGACCGCGAGCAAATGGAATCCTACCAACACCAGAACGCAGGGCACCCATTTTCGCGGGCAGCGTCGACTTGGACTCTCCTCATGGTCGTCTTCTTGGTTCGGTCGACGGGATGTTGCCATGAATGAGCATTTTTATAGGCAAGAGTGAAACGATCGGGATCAGGGCGGGTGGTAGTCAGGGAGAGTGGTAGTCAGGGAGGGTCATAAAAGAAGGTGAGTATGCCGCGTTGATTTATGCCTTGGCAAATCGTTTCGACAGCAGTGTTACTCCAATAAAACCGAGCAGCGACACGACGCCGCAGGTCAGCGCGCCGATCATCCACGGTTTTTGATTCTCGAAGACCTTGCTGATGACGAAATAGGGTGGTGGATTGTGGTCTGGAACCCCTGTTTCCACGATGTACTGCCAGTGGTCCCACGCCCGGGCAGGGGGATCTTCGAGAGCCCTTTGCCGTAGATCGTCGTAAAACTCGTCTTCGGTGTGCCCGAACTCGATCGGCGCGTTGTACCGCAAGTAGGCCAAATAGCCGCCGTAGCTCAGTCCCCAACAGGTCGCGATCAACAGCAACGCAGCGAGGGCGCGCGTGAGGATGGCAGCGAAACCGTTGGACTCAAGCCCAGACGACTTCGTCGAGGCGGTTGCTTTGTCAGGAACCAACGGGAGCATCCGCAGTTGCTTGGTGCCCGGTACCTCGATATTTTTGCCGCAGGTTGGGCAATGCATCGAAGCCCCCGCTTGGGCGATTCCGACCGGAATAGTAGCCCCACAATCGCAAGTTAATTGGTACTTTGACATAATTCGCGAGACGTTTTGAGTTTTAGGAAATGGAGAGGCAGGAGCCGGTCCAGTAAATACGGCACGCGGAAGTTTCGGTTTGGAGTCCTGCCTGAACTCACCAGTTTAATCACATCAAGCAGCGAGGCCACCCAGGCTCCACTACCAAAGCAGTGCTGAGGGGGGCGAGTGGGAACGCAGTAATGCTGGCCAATTCCCTCGCTAAAATGTCCACGAACCAAGCGGAAACACCGGAAAGCCAATGCATTTGCTGATTTGTCGAAATACGGCTCAGTGTGTGCATAGCAGAGAGATGTTGAGCAGTGACTTTTGAAGGCGGATGTTAGGGTCGAGCCCTAGACCGCGGTTTGCAGGGAGTTAGAATAGTGAGGCTCGCGTCAAGGGGTAAATCGAGGTTTACGACTTGACGACCGACATACGTCGGAGGAGACGGATCCAGGTTTTGGAACGCCAACTTCACAGCAATGCCAATCGCGATGAGCGCCATGGCGATTTCTCGACGAGAAACGCCACTGTAGCTCGATCGGCTCAAGCGTTGTGGTTGCTTCCTATACCCGATCCGAGACCTGAGTAGACAGTTCTTGAGCACGGTGGACTGAACATCATTACGCAGAAAGTGAATGGGTGTTCGGGAATCGTCCCTGGATTGGATCGAATTCATTCGCGTCATATAAAGCACCCGGCATCAATTATCTATCCGGGTTATCGCAAACGGACACGACCGATGGATTTGGCGATCCCCGAGGGGCAAAATCGTGTTTGGGGTCAGCGACATGGATGGTTTAGCGGTCGTGTTCCTTCGTGCGATAAAGTGGTCTCAACCCAACGGATTTTCGTGACTTTGCCGGCAGCGGCAAATAGACTGAGTTTGGATGAGCCTCGTTGATTTTTTGTTTCAGCGCCATACTAGGCGGGGGCTTTGCCACCCCGATACGTTGGCGTAGCGAAGCATTTGGGTCTAGAGGCATTTGAGCCTGAGGGCGTTTCGTCCTCAAAGCATTTATTGTGCAACGGCTTGTCGCGTTTGATTGCAATCAAACGCGTCGAACGAGGGTCCGACCCATGAGTTGCCACGGCAGGCTTTCGTTATTCGTAAAACTTTACCATTTATTCCTGGATTCGAGTTCGTAATCAGTTTGGTGCTACACTTCCTTTGCCTCGCTCGGGACGCGCTTTTTGTCGCCCGGAAGGGGGTTGGAGATCACAACGCTGGTAACCACACTCCCGTCCTCCATTCATTTCGTGGTTTGAGGAACTATGACCTTGTTCGACGGCCTGTTGGATTTCGATGATGATTTGCCTCGCAGTGCTGATGACTTGGATGGCCTACGCAAACTTTCGTTAGAAGAAGAAGGCGATGAGCTAACCGATACTGTGGTAGACGTGGTGGTCCCCGAGGATCAAGTCCAATTGGAGAGTAGCGAAGATGATTTGCTCTCTGCGATTGACGACGTTGAGACTTGGTCGGACGACCCCGTGCGGATGTATTTGACACAGATGGGAGAGATTCCTCTCCTTACACGCCAAGAAGAGATCCGTTTGGCCAAGAAGATTGAAGTCACTCGACGACGATTTCGAACCAAACTGCTCGAATGCGATTACGTGATCCAATACGCCTACAAGATCTTGCGTCGCGTTCACTCCGGTGAACTACCGTTCGATCGTACCGTCCAAGTATCGGTGACAGATCGCCTTGAGAAAGACCAGATTTTGGGACGATTGCCCAACAATCTGAAGACTTTGGATGTATTGCTGAAACGCAATCGCCGTGATTACCGGGATTCGCTGAGTCGTTCTTTGCCTGCAAAGAAGCGTCGCGAAGCTTGGCTCAGCCTGGGTCGCCGCCGGCGCAAGTCGGTTCGGTTGATCGAGGAACTGGG
>VGZN01000238.1 GCA_016872635.1 Planctomycetota bacterium
TGGGGTCCCGTCGAATAGGATTTGCGACTCGCCTGGCAAAAGGCGACTATAAGGATAAAGCATGATCACCCTATCGGCGACCTTTTTTGCCGAATGCATGTCATGCGTCACCACGATGCTGGTCACCGAATATTTTCTTCGTGTACGCAGGATCAACTCGTTGATCACGTCACTCATGATCGGATCCAAACCAGTGGTCGGCTCGTCGTATAATAGTAGCTCCGGTTCCAGGATCAGGGCCCGCGCCAGCCCGACGCGTTTGCGCATACCACCAGAAAGCTGGGATGGACGTTTGGGAAGCACATTGCTTGGGAGTCCGACCTCGCGCAACCGCTGTTCGATCAAATCCATCGAAGAACGCCCCCTCGGAACGCCATGCTGCTCAAGCGGAAATGCAATATTCTGCTGAATGTTCATGCTGTCGAAAAGCGCCGCATTCTGAAACACAAATCCAAACCGGAGTCGCAACGCCGTCATCTCTTGCTCCGACAATGAATGAATGTCTTTGCCGTCAAACAGAACGCGTCCGCTCGTCGCAGGAATTAATCCCATCAGCGATTTCAGAAACATCGTCTTTCCGCAACCGCTCTCGCCGATGATGGCAACCGTCTGCCCTCGAGGAATCGCGATCGACACATCCTTCAATACCACCTGACGCCCAAATTGGATGCACAATTTCTCCGTCTGCACGAGCGATTGATTCGCCGGGCTCTGTTCGAGAGCGAGTTGTGAAACCAATGCATCATCCATCTATAACAACTTCGATCCACTCGTCGGCCAGAGTGCGTAGTAGATTCCATCCAGGAACATGTTCAAAACGATATCCAACGCCAAGATCATCACGAAGCTCTGGACAAATGCGGCTGTCGCGGCACGACCAACACCTTCAGCTCCCGCTTGGCAGTGGAAACCTCGATAACAACTCACAATGGCGATTGTGGCACCAAAAAAGAAGCTTTTGAAAATCCCGGTGAAAAAGTCGAACCCGCCGACAAAGTCGCGACTGTTCTTGAGGTACTGTGCGTGGTCGATACCAAATACCACCACGCTAAAAAAATACCCACCGACGATCCCCATGAAATCGGCCATGATGGTCAAAGCTGGGATCAAAAGAACGCATGCTAAAAAGCGTGGCACCACCAAGTAGTGGATCGGATTCGCCCCCATACTGACCAATGCATCGATCTGCTCGGTCACTCGCATTGTGCCTATCACCGCAGCCATAGCGCTCCCCACACGACCCGCCAACATAGTTGCCGCAAGGACCGGGCCCAACTCGCGAACCAGGGACATCGTGATCACGGCACCCAACTTGGACTCCAACCCCATCGTCTTGAATTGATGGTAACTTTGGATCGCTAGAACCATTCCAATAAAAGTGCCAGTCAACGCTACCACAGGTAAGCTCAGTACACCAACAGCATAAAAATTCGGCATCAACGTTTCGCGCCGCGGTCGAGCCGTGACCATCCAAACGATCATCCGCCAAGCAAAGAGCGAGATATCCCCCAAGGTGTTGATTCCTTGGATGACCACGTTGCCCCATGCATTGGCGACCCGAACAAAGCCAGCATTCAAGCGGCCTGTGAGGGATTCTTGGATGGAAGTTCTCTGATTACCCATAGTCGTTGCATCGGCAGTCAAAACGCGCAGCTTGAGCAAACCCTACCGATCGCAACGAGATTGACGTGCGTTCATAGGTTTTCGTCCTTGGACCAACACACCGCGCCCCGACTTAACAAACACTTAATATCAATCAACGACTGAAGTTAGTAGCTAGGCCACGCTTTGAATAAAAAAGCACGAAAAACCAGAAAGTCGAACCTCAAAAAGACGATCCTGGAAATCCGGAATAACATCATTGATCCACTTTGGAATCTACAACATGCGACGCAAGGCCTTCACGTTGGTTGAACTTCTCGTTGTAATTGCAGTCGTTGGTATCCTTGTCGGGTTGCTTTTGCCCGCGGTGCAATCAGCCCGAGAAGCAAGTCGTCGTGTCCAGTGTTCGAACAACTTGCGCCAAGTTGGACTTGCTCTGTTTAACCACGAGTCGGCAACCAAACGGTTACCCCCATTGGGCGATTATCAAACCAGTGGCAATGCTGTGTACTGGAGTATTCATGCCCGCCTGCTCCCTTATTGTGAGCAATCCGCAGTTTACAACATCATCAACTTCAATCTACCAATCAGCCAACAGCCCCATGTTGCAAAGCTTCGCATTCCGCACCTGCTTTGCCCTAGTGAGATCAATGATCGCGAGCGTCCTGATGGACCAACCTTCACGCATTACCCACATAACTACGGTTACAATGCAGGTTTGTGGAAAATCTATAATCCTCCATCCATCGTAGGGTCTGGGTCAGGGGTTTTTACCGTCAACCAACCCCAGAGGTTGAGAGATATTATTGATGGAACAAGCAACAGTTTGGGAGTCGCTGAAGTAAAAGCGTTTACCCCATACCTAAGAGATGGAGGCACACCGAATAACGACGCCCCTCCGCCAATCACACCCGATGAGCTCAACAGGTTTGGAGGAGAGTTCAAGAGTGATTCAGGCCACACGGAATGGGTCGATGCGTGGACCCATCAAACTGGCTTTACAACGACGTTTCGTCCAAACAAGTCCTGCCTTTATAGCTACCAGGGTAAAGTGTTTGATATCGACTTCAACAGCATGCGCGAAGGACGCTCCAATTCGGTACCAACGTAAGCCGCTGTTACCAACCGAAGCTATCATTCTGGGTTAGTTCAAGCACTTTTTGTGGATGGATCTACTCGGTCGATTTCAAATTCGATCCAGCTCGAGGTTTGGCGGGCCTTGGGCACACACGCAGGAGGTGAAATCAACACCTTCGAAGTCGATTAAAAGCTAGCAAACAAATGATTGTCAAAATAGCCAAAACAGGCAACCTTCTCCTTGGATACCTGTTCTAACGTTCGTGCCCATGAATTGTCTGGTAGCAATTCCTTCGATCATTCAGACCATGACAGGTGGGTTCCGATATCTCGATTGAAACGCATTTGCGGAAAAAGCGTTCTGAGCCCTTTTGCCAGCAGTAGTTGCCAGCATTGTTCACGGAACGCTTAAGTTTCGAGCGACAGACCGAGTTCGTCGACGTGAGCCGACGGAACACAACTGAGGCTGGCATGAGCAGGATTACAAAATCACCGATCAAACGTTCATCGATCAAACGCTGGATCATCAGTGGATGCATCGCGAGCGTTGCGTTTTCGGGATGCAAACCGGTTGACAAGTTCCGCGCTTGGCGTGACACCTCGGATGTTTCGTATTTCCAGAACTTCGTGACGCAGATCGAGTTCCCGGATGTCCAGACATCGGTCGACCCGCAAGTCACCCAGACGATTCTGCCTCTGTCGATCGAGAACCCATCGGAACTTCCGACGATGGATCTCAAACTTCAGGATGCGATCCGATTGGCGCTCGAGTCCAGCGATGTTCTCCGAAACATTGGGGGCACGGTTGTTCAAGCCCCTTCAGGTACCGCCACCGAGTACGACCCGGCTTTGGTCGAACTCAATCCGCTGGGTGGCACCCAAGCGGCCCTCGCACAATTCGATGCACAGGTCAGTTCTCAGTTGTTTTGGCAGAAGAACGACCAACCGATCAACCAAAAATCCATCGTTCCTGGTTTGAGTGGTTTCTTCGTCGGTCAGTCGGCTTCCACCCAAGGGGTGAACATCAATCAGATCCAGAAACGGACTGCGACGGGTGCGACGTTCGCGTTGCGTTCCAATATCCTCTACAACAGAAACCAAGTCGCAGCGTCGAACGCCTTCCGACTATTTCCGAGTGATTTCTCTGGATTCATCGAAGCCGAATGGCGGCAACCGATGATGCAGGGAGCGGGTACGACCTACAACCGGATCGCCGGTCCCAACTCCGGTGTCGGCCAGTACAACGGTGTCTTGATCACTCGGATCAATACCGACATTTCCCTCGCGGACTTTGAGACCAACGTCATTCGACTGGTCAACGATGTTGAGACGGCCTATTGGGAGCTCTACTTTGCCTACCGCGCATTGGAAGCCCAAATCAGCGGTCGCGAAAGCGCGTTGCGAACATGGCAGCGCATTCGCGAATTGCAGAAGGCAGGTGCGCGAGGGGGCGAAGCGGATGCGGAAGCCCAGGCTCGTTCCAACTACTACCAATTCGCTGCCCAGCTCAATGAAGCACTCGCCGGGACCCAAGGGATTTATGCCTCGGAACAGCGATTGCGTTACATGATCGGCTTTCAAGCGACCGATGGTCGTTTGATCAAGCCCTCCGACGATCCGCTTCAAGCCGAAGTGATGTTCGACTGGCAGTCAGCCCTCAACGATGCGATCAATCGTCGCGTGGAAGTCCGGCGTCAAGAGTGGAACATCAAACGCCGAGAGCTTGAAATCATCGCCGCTCGATTGAATCGGAGACCGCGTTTGGATGCTCTCAATCAGTACCGTTACCGCGGATTCGGCGATCATTTGATCGGTGCTTCGAATCCTGGTGATGAGTACAACAGTTTCTTCACCACGCTCGGAACTGGCACCTATCAAGAATGGCGATCCGGGCTTGAACTCAACTATGCAGTGGGACTTCGCCAAGCTTCCGCGGCAGTACGGCACGCCCAATTGAGCCTTGCTCGAGATGTCGCGTTGCTCAAAGAGCAGCAGCTCCGGATCTCGCATGATTTAAGCTCATCCGCTCGAGCCATGTCGCGTAGCTATGAACAAATGCAGATTAACTACAATCGAATCGAGGCAGATAAACTGCAGGTGGAGGTCTTACGGAACCGCTACGAACGCGGTCTGATCAACATCAACTTCTTGCTCCAAGCTCAACAGCAATTGGCGGCGAGCACGAGCGCATTCTTCCGATCACTAGTGGATTACAACCTTGCCGTGCGGGATTTCCATCGCGACAAAGGGTCGTTGCTGACCTACAACCAAGTCAACTTGAGCGAAGACGCCCTCAACGGATCCATGCTCATGGGAGCCTACGAACGAGGGCGTCATTTAACACCTCGCACCAGCCCCGAGGAAGTGATCGTACGCAATCCAGTGAGCGCAGGGCCATTCGATCCTACGCAAATCGGAGTGCCTAATACGAACAGTGCACCGGGTATGGAAACGCCGGTCATCTATCAGGAGCAGCCCTTGGAAACACCGGTATCTCAGCAGTCATTCCAAACGCTTGACTCGGTGGTTTCCCCGGCGACCCAGCCTTAACGGATCATCTCGACACGCCAGTAGCCCGACGCGTCTCGGGATACTTGGAGCGGGCATCGGAATGTTTGTGATAACCGGTCGGCTAGCATCGCTTGTTCGGTGGCTCCGTCAAAACGGATCACGCCATCGCCAAGCAGCAACGTGCGCCCGATGCAGGGCAATATCTCATCCATATGGTGGGTGACCAAGATCAACGTAGTTCCGATCGAAGCCAGGATTTCGAGCTGCTTGAGCAGTTGGTCTTGGGCTCTCAAGTCGAGTCCGGAGGTGGGTTCATCGAGCACCAACGCAATCGGTCGGTGCACCATCGCTCGCGCGAGCATGATCCGCCGACGTTCCCCAGTCGACATGTGACCCAAATGCCTCTGCGACAAGGCTGTCATCCCCATCAATTCGAGCGACGCCTCCGCCTTGTCGATCATCTCCGGGGTAATCCAAGCCTCATCCGGTTCCAATTCCGAAGAGAAGAAGCCCGTCAACACCGCCTGTTTTGCCGTGAGCCGTCCCGAACGCCCCATCATAAAGTGATGATCGATCTCACCGCTGACGAACCCCAGTTTGGTCCGCAGATCCCAGACATTCCACTCCGTGTCTCCGAACATGCGTACCGAACCAGCCCTTCCATCCACAATCGAAGGGTATAGATTTCGCAACAAGAGCTTGAGCAGCGTGGACTTTCCAGAGCCGTTAGGCCCCAAAAGCGACGTATGTTCCCCCTGTTCGATCCGAAAGGAAACAGTGTCTAGAATGCGGGTGGTACCTCGCACCAAACTGACTTGGTCCAATTCGATGATGGCAGGCGTTACTGGAGGATTGTTTGGCATTCTCAAAAATTCGCGGAGGGACAGGTATACCGATGCGACGAAACCGTCGAAAAAGACGCGGCGATCCTATTGAAAGGAGACTATTGAAACCGCACCATTCAAACTAGACCGATGGAATAGGGTTGAACTATTCTATAGAAGAGTCCAAAGTGCAAGTCCGAGTTGTTCGTTATCTTTTCCACCTCGATGCCTTCGAAGCATTCGCATGAGCAACGACCCGAACCAAGCAAAAAACCAAGCCGAACCCGCGGTCACGCGCGCCTTTTCTCTGGATACGACGCGTGGCTCTCCATCCGGATCCGCCCCGCTGAATGCAGAGGAACTCGATTTCGACGTATCCAGCGAAGTCGCCGCGAAGAATACAGGCACTAAAGACAAAAACCCAATCTTCGGCGAATATGTTATTCTCGATCGGATCGGTGCTGGAGGGATGGGCCAAGTTTATCGTGCTCGGCATCGGACTATGGATCGAGAGGTGGCCGTAAAAATACTTCCGCGACGGTTGTCTCAAGATCCGTTTGCTGTGGAGAGGTTCTATTCTGAGGTGCGAGCCCAAGCGCGTCTCATGCATCCGAATATCGTGACCGCGTTTGATGCCGGTTGCCATCACGCGGGTCGTCACCAAGTCCACTATTTGGTGATGGAGTTAATTCATGGCGAGTCGCTGGCGAGCCGGATTGCTAACCAGGGGCCCATGAACACTGCGGAAGTTCTGCAGATATTGAAACAAGCATCGGCAGCACTGGAATACGCCCATTCGATGGGTATCGTGCATCGGGATATTAAGCCTGGCAATATGATGCTGACCCACACCGGTATCCTCAAAATCCTAGACTTCGGACTCGCTGTCCTTCGAGACATGCAGAACGCGACCGATAGCGGTATCAATCAGTTGATGGGAACGGTCGAGTTCATGTCTCCTGAGCAAATCAATACTCCAGAGCTCGTGGACCAAAGGAGCGATCTTTATTCGCTCGGTGCCACTATTTTTTATCTCCTTACCAGCCGGCCAATGTTCACGGGAGAAGCAGTCCAGACCGCGCTCGCCCAGGTCAACCGTAAACCTCCTGCGCTCTACGAAGTCCGCAGCGATATCGACTTGAGACTCGATTCGGTTTTTCAATCGCTGGTCGCGAAGGATGTCGCAGATCGATGCCAGTCCGCGCACGAATTGCTCGACAAGCTCTACTCGTTGAACTTGATTGAAAAAACCGCTCCGCCCCTTAGCTCGAAAAAGAGCATGGGACTCCCCGGCATATCGCTCGAACGTCCAACTAGCCTCGGACGAGGCACATCGAAGTCGCTCCGTTCCTTTGCGCCTATCGGTATCGAACTTGGAATGCTCTATTCTCGGGTCAGCTACATCAATGCAGAGTTCAAGGTTGAAGAAATACCACTCGACGGCGATTCGTTAGAGCTAAGAAATATGCTTTACAGCGATCATGAGCGGGTTTCTATCGGCTCTGCAGCCGTCGAACAACGCGTCCAGCATCCCGATCAAATCTTTTATGGTTTGCAGCGGTGGTTCGGCCTTCCTCTCCTGGAACGTCCATTCGGTGGTCGGCGCGTTCCTCCCGAAGTTCTAGTTGCGAGCGTCATCCGGCAGTTGGCTGTATCGGCTCGGCGCAAACAGCCCAATGCATCTCATGCCGTAGTTACGATCCCAGGCTGCTACGATCAGATGCACCGGATCAGCACGAAAGCAGCTTGCGAAATCGCCGGCGTCGAAGTCCTGCAACTGCTCGATAAACCCCTCGCGGCGGCTCTGGCCCACGTCGAAATTGAGTCGCGTCTCGCTCAAGCTCGCGGCGATCAGGCGTACCAACGGAATATGCTTGTCGTGCTGCTCGGCGGTTCGGCTTGCGAAGCAGCCGTCATTCGGGCCGATGCGATGCGGA
>VGZN01000239.1 GCA_016872635.1 Planctomycetota bacterium
CATGCGCAGGCCAAGGTCGACAAAAACTGGAGATGAGTTTCCTCGAGGATGTCGATATCCCTTGCCCCGAGTGTGTCGGAAAACGATTCAATCGCCAAACACTTGCCGTTCACTTCAAAGGGAAATCCATTGCCGATGTGCTCGACATGACCGTCGATGAAGCCGTTGATTTTTTCGAGAACATGGACTCCTTGAAACGCTCCCTGCAAAGGTTGCAAGAAGTCGGCTTAGGCTACATCACGCTGGGACAACGTTCCACAACTCTTAGCGGCGGAGAAGCACAGCGATTGAAGCTAGCAAATGAACTGACCAGGACTGCTACCGGCAAGACACTCTATGTCCTCGATGAACCTACGACCGGACTCCATCTGTCCGATGTCGCTCAACTGATCCAAGTCCTTCAAGGATTGGTCGAGCGAGGAAACTCTGTAGTGGTTATCGAGCATCATATGGACCTCATCCGAAGTTGTGATTGGGTGATCGATCTTGGTCCAGAAGGTGGCGACCAAGGTGGCCAAATCCTTGCAGTGGGCACACCGGCAATGCTAGCGAAACTCGACACCCCAACGGGCATGGCACTTCGCGAGGTCATGACCTAATGTCGCTCGAAAAAACCGAGGCGATCGTACTCCGCGCTGTCGAATGGAGTGAAACAAGTCTTGTGGTGACATTGTTCACGAAAGATTTTGGCAAAGTGTCTGCGATCGCGAAGGGAGCAAGGCGACTGAAGAGCCCGTTCGAATCTGCTCTTGACCTCCTATCGTTGTCATCCGTAGTGTTCATTGCCAAGAGTGGCGACACCCTCGACTTGCTGACGGAGGCGAAACTTCAACGGAGGTTTCGTTCGTCCCAAATAGGGTTATTGCCTCTCTACTGCGGATACTACGCCGCTGAGTTCCTTCAAACGATGACGGAGAACCATCAGCCCATTCCGGGCTTGTTGGAATTGCTCTTGAAAACGATCGAAGATCTCGACGAGTGCAAGGACCCCGCGAGTGTCACACTGCGTTTCGAACTGCATGCATTGCAAAAACTGGGGCTTTTACCGAGCTTCGAGGCTTGCATCGGATGCGGTGAATCGATCGATACAACAAGTCCGACCGTTGCGCTGAGTGCATCGGGTGGAGGTGTTGCTTGCCGGCGATGTTCACCCGTACAACGCAATGTGCTTCGGATAGATACCAGCACCCTTCAAGTCCTGCGGGAGGTGTCCGAGTGCAATCCCATCCAGGAACTAAAGTTATTGACGTCCAAATCACGGGGCGAAGCGCGCTTCGTGATGGAGCGCGTTATCGGTCATGTCACGGAACGTCGGTTGCGACTCATCGATTACTTAGAGGAACTGAAGCGTTGAACCAGCAGTGCAGCGATTCGAATAGCACAAGGATTTTTTACTCCCTGACGAATTGCACGATGCGCTCATGGCTCCCAACCGTCATCCTGACGTCGCTTTTGTATGCTCTCCCAGGCTGTGCGAGCCTGAATCCATGGAAAGACGAAGAGTACGCCCGTGCGAAAAACGGTATCGAGGGCTACGAAGACACCGAAGGGAACTGGGTGCGCCCCGAAGGGATTTCCGCGGATAAACGACGTAACAGCGACCTTCCGAAATTCATCCAAAAAATACCAGGACTTGGTCTTCGTCAGGTGAATAAGGAACTTGCTCGCAACAAATATCGAGAAGCCGACGAGATTTTTAGGCAAGCTGCAGCCACGAACGACGATTCCGAGCGAAGAAAGCTATTTCGCCAAGCTGGGAAAAAATACATCGATTCGGGCAAGGACTGGGTAAGCAGCGCCCTCGAACAAGATGCCTATTTTATGGCCGCCGAAAGCTACTATTTTGCGGAAGACTATCCCAAGGCGGAAGACTATTACTTGAAGTTGCTCAAAGAGTACCCTCGTACTCGCTATCAAGACCGCGTCGACCAACGGCGCAGCGCAATCGGGCACTATTGGCTTCAGTTCCCAGACAAATTTTACAACATCAACCTTACCGACAACAAAAAACCTTTGAACGACACCCAGAACCATGGCAAACGGGTGATGGAAAAAATACGGCTTGATAGCCCGACCAGCTCTATCGCTGACGATGTCACGATGGAGATAGCGAACACCGAATTCCAGCGAGAAAACTGGAATGAGGCACTCGATGCATATCGCGATTTGATCGAACAGTATCCTGATAGTCCACATCAATTCGACGCTCACTTCCTCGGGGTTAAAGCCGCATTGCTGGCCTACCAAGGCCCTCAGTACTCTTCGGAACCCCTCGACCATGCCGACAGTATGCTCAAAAAGATCGGCAAGCTCTTCCCGACACAAGCCCAAGAACAACAAGATAAGATTCGCGAAGCTATGGCCGAAGTCAAATATCGCAAGGCTGAACGATTGTTCGTAGAAGCTCAGTACCGCGCCAACAAGCAAGAATATGGCGCCGCACAAATCTACTGCGAACAGATCTTAGAAGACTATGAAGACACTCCCTTCGGAGAAAAAGCGAAACAGATTCTCGCGAAGGCGGAGGGGAAACCAGCGGTGCCTACACCGTATCTTCACTTCATGACGAAAGCCTTTCCGACGCGAGACAAGATCACACCTCTGATGAAACCCACAGAGAGCGAAGCCAACACGGACAACCTCGTCCGGCAAGGGAACCGCAACAAGCCAACTGTACACAATGCCAGCTCGGATAATGCCATCAAGCGATGATTCCTCGACTCACGCTACTTCGATACCTTTGCTTATTGCTGCCGTTGTTGGCCACCACCGGTTGTTTCGGTTATCGCTTTGGCAACAAAACCCTTTTCCGTCCCGATGTGCGAACGATCCATATCCCAGTCATTCGCAGCGATATTTTTCGTCCCGAACTCGGTGCTCTTCTGACCGAAGCATTGCAAAAAGACGTAGAGCGTCGAACGCCATACAAAATTGTCGACGCAGCATCTGCCGACTCAGCTCTGGTTTGTCGACTAACGAAGGATACCAAACGGGTTGTCGGAGAAACGAGCACGGACGAACCTCGACTTTTAGAAACCGTCCTCAACGTGGAGATTAGCTGGACGGACCGACGAGGTATGCCGCTCGTCGAGACACGATTCCTGCCTCCAGGAGAGGTGACGTACTACTTCTCAGAGCGGACCTCATTTATACCCGAAGCTGGCCAATCGATATCCACCGCGTTTCAGCGAGCGGTCGAACGGCTCGCAAACCATATTGTCGACCAGATGGAAGCCCGTTGGTAGCTCATCGATCCGTCGGCAAAAATGGCGTAAATTACCCCAATTTGAACCATCCACATCCGCGATTCCTACATGATGAGCACCTCAGAATCCATCCGGGAAAGTTCGACCGAGCGAACCGATGTGCCACAAACGATGCTCGCCGATTCGACTCCTAAACTCCATCGAATGGCAATGTTCTCGGGGTTAACCCTGTTCGGATTGGGGTCCGACCTATGGACCAAAGAAGTCGTCTTCTCTTGGCGAGGGCTTCCTGGTCAATTACCACCCCACTGGATTATCGAAAACTATGTTGGCATCGAAACCGCCGTTAATCTGGGCGCGTTGTTTGGCCTCGGCCAAGGGTTCGGGTTGCTATTCAGTGCTGTTTCCATCATCGCAGCCATCGGCATCGTGATTTGGCTGTTCGTCTTCAACGCATGCCGATCGCATTGGCTGACCTTCGCTCTCGGACTGATAACCGGGGGGATCTTTGGAAACCTCTATGATCGACTTGGGCTGCATGGGCTCCAAGACCAATACGCTGGGGGTGTTCGCGATTGGATTTTACTGCGATACGGAACGTACACGTGGCCCAATTTTAATATCGCGGACAGCCTGCTCGTCGTCGGTGCTCTGATGCTGGCTATCTATTCGTTCACCACGCCTGAAGATGCTGTTTCGCAATCTCAGAAACCGCCAGAGAAATCACCCTCCTAGTTGCAGCAACGTTACCACGTCGCGTTGGATCGATGCGATCAACTCTCGCAACGCCTTTGCACGCTGTACATGCCCATCTCGCTCCGCTCGTCGAGCTTCTTTTTCCAATTGCTTGGCCGAACGAATCATTCCTTCGGCGGCCTGAAGTACTCCCGCGCTCAACTGCTTCGATGATATGTTCTCTCGTCTCAGCCTCATCGGACGATTGAGTGTTTTATTCCCATCAGCCGGTTGGAGTTCGATAGCCTTTGCCGACTTTCCATCAACGCTTCCATCAGGTTGCCCCAAGGGTGTATCGAGCAACGGCGATTGTATGTCGTTCGATTTGCCCTCTGGTGTTAGTCTTTGCTCGATGATTTGCATGAGTGGATCTCCTCGCAAATCCTCGAGTTTCCTCGAAGGATCAATACTCTTGATTCGAGGAGGTGCTGGAAGCGGGCTCTCTTCTTGAAAGCCCCAGCTTGCCGATGTACCCAGAGAACTCCCAATCGCAATCGACAGCATTATTATCGACGATAACCGATAGCTCATCACTAGATAGAACCTGTTTACCAGAGAGCACCTGACAAACCGCGAGTGCCTTATCCCGAGACTCCAAAAATCCATCGCATTACTCCTTCCAATAGCTACGTTCGATCGCGGAGCAATTTGCTCACAGCTCCAGCGATTACGAGAAAGGCCACTTCGTGCAAGGAATGGCTTTATGCGAGCAATGACTTCAACACATTTCCGTGAACATCGGTCAAACGATAGTCACGTCCCTGGAAGCGATAGGTAAGCTTGGTATGGTCAAATCCCAAAAGATGCATCCATGTAGCTTGCATATCGTGTACATGGACCGGGTTTTCAGCGATCGAGAACCCGAGTTCATCGGTCTGACCATACTCAAATCCACCGCGTGTACCGCCTCCTGCCATCCACATAGTAAAGCAATCTGGGTAATGATCTCTTCCGAGAGATGCCCCTTTAGCGGTTCGCCCTTCTCGGAAGGGTGTCCGTCCAAACTCACCGCCCCAAATGATCAAGGTTTCATCGAGCAACCCTCGTTGTTTCAAATCGGAGATGAGGGCTGCTACGGGCTTGTCCATCGTCTCACATTTCTTAGTCAAACCATCGCGTATATCTTCGCCAGGACCTGTCCCGTGAAAATCCCACCCCCAGTCAAAGAGCTGAACATACCGCACTCCAGCTTCTACCAAGCGGCGAGCTAGCAAGCAGTTGTTCGCCAAACTGGAGCCACCGACCTTTGCTCCATAGGCATCTAATGTAGCCTGCGTCTCTTTCGAGATATCCATGACGTCAGGCACGCTGGTCTGCATCCTAAAGGCCAACTCATACTGAGCGATGCGAGTCAATGTTTCCGGATGCCCAAACTCCTCAGACTGAATCGTATTGAGCTGGCTCAAAGCGTCCAAGCTTTTGCGTCGAAGCTCGCGATCCATCCCTTGGGGATCGGAAACGAAGAGCACTGGCTCTCCCTGCGACCGACACTGAACACCTTGATATACACTCGGCAAAAAGCCACTCCCAAATGAACTCTTCCCTCCGTTTGGCTGCACCCCACTACTGATGAGAACAACGAACGCGGGCAAATTCTGATTCTCGCTTCCCAAGCCGTAGGTGACCCACGATCCAAAGGAAGGGCGGCCACTGCGCGGAGATCCCGTGTAGACCAACAACTCTGCCGGTGCATGATTGAATTGCTCTGTATACATGCTATGCACGATACAGAGTTCATCCGCCACGGTTTTTAAGTTCGGTAAACAATCCGATAGCAGCAAGCCGCTCTTGCCAGATTTTTCAAACTGGTGTTTGGTGCCAAGCAATTTTGGAACACCTGTCGTGAAAGCAAATTCTTTCCCTTTCAATACAGAGTCGGGAGCCTCCATCCCATCCATTTCGATCAACTTGGGCTTGTAATCGTACAAGTCCAAGTTGGGAGGAGAACCGGTCATGTGCAAGTAGATCACCCGTTTTGCTTTGGCAGGAAAATGCGGCGCGCGAATGGCGAGAGGATCGTTAGAACTCGGGCCACTCGCGAAGCCTTGAAGTTCCGACATGGCTAGCGCACCAAGCCCCATACCTGCAGCACCCAGAAAGGTGCGTCGAGTTTGGAGGGCCAATTGCTGTTCTATCAATCGTTCCATCATTGGCTCTTTCTAGGGCATTGGCTCTTTCTAGGGGGTCATCAAAAATTCATCGAGGTTCAGAATCACATTGCAGAGTGTGGTCCACGCCGCCAACTCGACCGGATCGACACCCGTGGGTAGTGGGCCGATGGGCTCCGTAGCTAACTTCGTAGCCTTGTCACGTTTATCAGTGAGTTCCCGAATTGCCTGTGCCAGCAACTCCTTCACGGCAACCTTTTCGCGATCGTTCGGCATACGGGACAAGGCATGTCGAAATAAAAGGTCTACTCGCTCTTCGACGGATCCACTGGGCAGCTCATAGCTCAACACGCGTCGCGCCAATCCTTGAGCGGCCTCTAGAAAAACGGGGTCATTGAGTGTGACCAGTGCTTGAAGGGGTGTATTAGTCCTATCGCGTTTGAGAACGCAAACTTCACGGCTTGGGGCATCGAATGTAGCCATGGCTGGATACGGATTCGATCGTCTCCATTGCGTATATATCGCACGGCGGAATCGGTCTTCGCCTTGACTGGTTTCCCAATCCGTACGAGATCCGAATGCCGCGCTCAATCCCATCGATGGTTGAGGTGGACGGGTTGGCGGCCCGTAAAAACGATGCGACAGCAGTCCCGCTGACGCAAGCGCCATATCGCGCACTTGTTCAGCCGCGACGCGGAATCTCGGCCCTCGCGAAACAAAGAGATTTTCTGGATCCTCTTCGTAACGCTTTGGATCCACGCTTGATCGTTGCTGGTAAGCCGAGGAAAGCACCATCGAGCGTATCAATCGCTTCAGGTCCCAGCCTCCTCGCATCAGATCGATCGCGAGGTAATCCAGGAGCGGCTGATTGGTCGGCAGGTCCCCTTGAGAACCAAACTCTTCACTCGTCCGAACAATCCCGACCCCAAAAAGAGATTCCCAAGTTCGATTGGCGATCACGCGTGCGGTGAGCGGGTTGTCTGCCGAGACGAGCCATTGAGACAATTCCAACCGTGACATCAACGGATTACTTGCCTCACTAGAGACTCCTGTCAAAAAGACTTTCGGTACTCCAGGCTCCACTGAGTCGCCGGTCACCCGGTAATTTCCTCTGAGTTGGATTTTGGTCTCGCGCTTCTTTTCCTTCGCCAATTCCCGCAACACAGGAACCGTTGTCACTGGTTTCAATCCATCGAGTTCGAGCCGTAGCTTGTCCCGTTGCTGTCGTAAGGGAGCACGAGTTGGGGTGACGGTTCGTACATAATATTGATGCAATTGGTCCTGTTGCAGCGCCTTCTCTTGAGCTGTTTTCTCCGGCGTGTTCTTCTCTGTCTCCAAGCCTTCGCCCACGACATCCTTTGCGTCGCTTCGAACAATGTTCAAAATCTCACTGGGTATTGCAAGCATGTCCGCAGTGCGGGAATCCGTGGTGAAACTTATGGTGAATCGCGACAAAACCAATCGTTTGTGTGGCGAGTCAAACCCAAGCTGCAATCGAAGAATCTCCCCCTGTGGCGTTGTTTGACCAGCCGCAGGAATCGCTCGTTGATCTGGAGCGACGGTCGGTGACACACTTCTCGGTGAGTTCTTGGGCTTTGCAACTCCACCAGCAATCTTGATGGTATGGGATGCTTGAACCGCTCCCCCCACTGCCCAACCACTCTTTGGGTCGGAATCGATCGCATTGGCAGCTGGAAATCCGCTCTGCGAATAGTCCGCGCTCGCGATGCGGGGAACCCAATCGCTCTGCACTTGCAATTGCCAACGATTCTCCGCTACCGCTTTGGTCAATGTCGTCTGCCAAACCTCGTTGCGATTCTCATCGAGTAACGCGATCTTTGCACCTGACAACCGATCGAGCAAATTGCTATCGGTTCG
>VGZN01000240.1 GCA_016872635.1 Planctomycetota bacterium
GAGCCTCGAACGATCTGCAGCGAGCAACCGATATCGCGCGCTCCATGGTGATGGATTACGGGATGAGCCGAATGGGTCGAGTGAACTATCGCGAAGGAAATCGATCCGCTTTTCTTGCTACCGGGGGGAATGAGTCGTTCGGCCGCGATTACTCCGAGCAGACTGCACGGGAAATCGATCAGGAGGTCAAACGATTGATCGATGAATCGTCAGCCCATGCAAGGTCGATCCTCACCGAGCGACGAGCCGCTTTAGAAGCACTCGCGCAGCGGTTGATCGAGGTCGAAGTCGTCGATTCAGAAGACCTGACACGGATTATCGATTCTACGATCGGTGGTCCACGCGTCGTTCCTGGTACCGTGGCTTCCAGCAATTCTGCCCCGGGAAATGCCTCCCTAAACTCGATACCGTCACCGGGAGCCAGTTCCCCAAACGGCAGTATCGGCTCCAACAACGCTGAATCGGGAACCTGACCCTAAGCTCTAATACCTCATCTGCACGCGACCGTGGTTATGCCCCAGGTCGCTTTCTTCGCTCTCGACTACCGCTTACACTAGGAGCGATGTCCTCTGCCACACATCGGCAGTGGCTCCCACCTAGTTGTTCTCTCCACACTCGCGAGCACATCATCAACTCTTCAACTTCCTCTGGCAATCATTCGGGTTTCGACAATCCATACACGACCTCGGGCAAGCCGACGAATGGGAAGGACCCATTGGATTCTGCGCGGGTCAAAGCGTACTTGCGACTGATCCCGATCCTCTTTATTTGCTACATCATCGCTTACATCGACCGCAACAATGTGGCCATCGCAAAGCTGACCATGGAAGAGGATATGCCCCACTTCGATGATAACGTGTTTGGATTCGGCGGTGGGATTTTCTTCCTTGGGTACTTCCTCCTCGAAATCCCCGGATCATTGATCGTGGAGCGGTGGAGTGCCCGCAAGTGGATTTGCCGGATCATGGTTACGTGGGGAATCCTGGCAGCGATGACGGCTTTCGTGACCACGCCGATGCAGTTTTACCTGGTCCGTTTCTCACTCGGTATGGCGGAGGCGGGTTTCTTTCCGGGAGTCATCGTCTATCTGAGTCACTGGTTCCCACAAAAGGACCGAGCTCGCGCCATTTCCTACTTCTTGATCGCGTCCCCCATCGCCATGATCATCGGACCTGCAGTATCGCAGTTATTCATCGACATTGGTCGGACCGCTATCATCGATGGCGTTGGAGTGACTTACCCCACTCTGCTCGGATTCAAAGGCTGGCAGTGGATCTATATTTTCTGGGGTATACCTGCTGTTTTGGTGGGACTGTTCGTCCTCTTCGGGCTTACCGATCGCCCGCATCAAGCTGGTTGGCTCACTCACGAAGAAAAAGATGCACTCGAATCAGAATTGAACCGCGAGAAAGCGATGCACCATGCGGCCAAACACATGTCGGTTTTACAGGGCTTGATGGATCCAAAAGTTCTCTTGCTATCTTTGGCGTACTTCGGAATTGTGACTGCGAATTACGGTATCGAGTTGTTCCTGCCTAGCGTGGTCAAGCAATGGTATCCCGAACTCCATCCCGGAACCATCGCGCTCTTGGTCATGATCCCCTCTCTGCTTGTGATCCCCGGGCAATTGATCGTGGGCTGGACATCGGACCACTATCGCGAACGCCGCTGGCATTCGGTCGTCCCAGTTGTCCTCGGTGCGATTTTCCTAGTACTCGCAACACAAACCCAAGGGATGCTCTGGGGAACCATTCTTTGCTTTACGATTGCAGCGGCTGGAATGAAATCGTACATGCCAGCCTTCTGGGCCCTCCCAAGCCTTTTTTTGACTGCATCGGCCGCCGCAGGAAGTGTTGGCATGATCAATTCCGTCGGGAACCTCGGTGGATTCCTCGGACCCTACGTCATGGGTTTTGTGCAATCCAAACTAGGTTCCTACGAGTATGGGCTACTCTTTCTCGCGCTCACCAGCACTCTTTCGGCAATGCTGATCTCAGTCCTTCCGTTGCGTTTAGAATCCGACAAGCCTAACAAGTAAAAATTCGCCCCGCGGACAACGCCGAGGGAGCGATCACTCTGAGTTGTTTTTTCCAAAGCCATGCACCTAACGGTGACGATTACGCCTCTCGCGTACCGAATTGCGGTCGTTTCATTTAATACAAGTCAAATCGGCACCCTTGCACTATGTAGCCGAAAGCCCTGCAAGGTGCCGCAACGTCGCAATTATCCCGACCAATTGTGACAAAATCCTTACTTTTTGCGTCAACGAACGCTTCGATCGGTGCCTATTCGTTCTTCAATGAGAGAAAACAACGAAGGGCGCCCCGATGGAAGACGAGCCTTCAAAGACCGTTCTACGCAATGCGACTGAGTACATGATTGTTGGTTCCGAACAGGTAGCCATCAGAATCGACCAGAAGGCAGCTACGAGTATAGACCTCGATCCTTTCGACTTGCTACTCGATGGGGATTTATCCGGTGCACCGACGCGGATTTTTAAGCACTGCACTGCGAACGTCGCCGTCCCTGAACTGGAGGCAACTGCCTCTTCTCAAGGAATTGAGAAAAACAAGCACTATCGCAGTTGGTTTCAAGACGGCGAAAAAAGACTCGGCTTACAAACTCGCTCAGAGCTAGAAGTACCTACATCCTTTCGCCCATTCAACAAACGATATTGGATCGGCGAGGAAATCGGTAACGGCGGGATGGGCCTGGTTTATTTAGGCTGGGATTTGCAACTGCAACGTCATGTGGCCATCAAAATTATCCGGGAGGATCACTGCGGAAACGAACAGCACCTGCTTCGATTTTTACGCGAAGCCAGAATTGCAAGTCAACTTCGCCATCCGAGTATTCTGGGGATCCACGATTTCGATGTAGAACCATCCGGTTCGGCATACATCATCATGGACCGAATCACCGGAACCACCTTGGAGCAAGCGATCGCGCAGGCATTCACGGACGAATCAAAACGACAATCGATGCTTTCGACCTTTCTTCAAATCTGTCAGGCGATGGCTTTTGCACATGCCAACGGAGTCGTCCACCGCGATTTGAAACCAGCCAACATCATGGTTGGAGAATATGGGACCGCAACCGTCCTCGAGTGGGGGCTAGCTAAAGTTCTCGGTACCGAGTCCGAAACATCCGATGAATCGTACGAAGCACGATTCGCCTCATCCGATCTACCAAACATGGACAGGTCGAACGATGCATTCCACACCCTGCATGGCACTGTCATGGGTACGCCATACTATCTCGCCCCTGAGCAAGCTCGTGGTGAGGTCGTGGATTTTCGCGCGGATGTTTTTTCCCTCGGTGGGATTTTATGCCATTTACTTACTGGCTCTCCACCATTTCAAGGAGGTAAACTCTTCGAGGTGTACCAAAAAAGTGTTGCTGGTGACATTTCACACGCCTTCGAGCAACTGGACCGATGCGGCGCACCTATACCCATCGTTCAACTTGCAAAGCGATGCCTAGATCCGAATGTTGCCGGTCGCCCCGCCGACGCCAGCGGCTTAGTAAAAACATTACGGGAGTACCTTGAATCTGGTCAGCGCCGAGCCGAAGAAGAGCTTGTCCGCTTCTTCGACCTATCCCTGGATCTCTTTTGCATCGCGAACATCCAAGGTTATTTCTGGCGACTCAATGAGAATTTTACAAGGACGCTTGGTTACATATCGAAAGAGTTAACCACGAATCCCTTCATCGAGTTTGTCCATCCAGAAGATCGAATGGATACATTGAATGAAATCCAAAAGCTTTCCAGAGGCGAACCGACTATACAGTTCATTAATCGTTATCGCCATAAAGACGGCCACTACATTTTCCTTGAGTGGACAGCCAGATCTCTTCAGGAGGAAGGTGTGATTTACGCAGTGGCGCGTGATATCTCCGACCGTATTCGGTTGCAAGAAGAAAAATCACGCATCGAATCAGACTGGTTCCGACTTTCGGAAATTGTGGATTCCGCGAGCGACGCGATCATTGGCAAGGACCTGTATGGATTGATTCAAAGCTGGAATTCGGGTGCCGAGAAACTGTTCGGGTACCAAGAAGCGGAAATGCTTGGCCAGCACATCACGAAACTCCTCCCATCAGATCGTATCCATGAAGAAGATGCTATTCTCCATAAGATTCGGCAAGGGGAACGGGTCGATCATTTTGAAACAGTTCGACTTCATCGA
Organism: Planctomycetota bacterium; assembly: GCA_016872635.1. Lineage (GTDB taxonomy): Bacteria > Planctomycetota > Planctomycetia > Pirellulales > Pirellulaceae > JBKCUI01. The sequence goes on from VGZN01000240.1 coordinate 4,191, forward strand.
TCCGGTGAGCCATTAGACATCTCAGTCAGCATATCTCCAATCCACGATCCATCCGGTAAAATTATAGGTGCCTCGAAGATTGCTCGAAGTATCGTCAAGCAACGCAAACTCGAATCGGAGCTAGCGAAGAGTCGAAAAACGCTTGTGGAGTTTGCCGAAAATGCAAATGTACCGCTCCATTGTGTTGATCAAAGAGGAATAATCGTGTGGGCGAACCATGCAGAATTAACGCTGCTTGGCTACGCAAGTCACGAGTACATCGGGCAACCAATTGCGAAGTTTCACGCAAATCAAGCCACGATCAACGATATCTTTAATGAGCTCACTCAAGGCAACACGTTAGCAAATTACCGCGCCCAACTCATTGCGAAGGATGGATCCATCAAGGATGTGGCGATCTACTCCAGTGCATTCCAAGAAGACGGAAAACTGATCCACACCCGATGCTTCACCATCGACTTGACGACTCCACTAAATCGCGAAGCCGAACGCCAGCGAGATAGCTAACAAGCTCGCGTCGCCGAGGTAAATGCAACCTATCATGGTCGAACCGCTGCTAGCCTCAGTGTTCGGTAGTCACCGTCAGTTGTCTCCCATGCCATTGCGATGGGACCTTTCGGATTGCGAGAGGCTGCGACCACAGGGTCCCATACCTTGTTTGCAAAAACCGTCGGCATCGGCTCGCTAGGTTGCCATAAGAACGCATCTCCCCCTCGCTTCGCAATCCAGGCCACCCATGGTCTACCATCGGCAATGGCGACCCACGGTTGCTATCCAACTCCCAGCATTTTTTCTTCTTTCGTTCTCCCCTGAGACAGATAAATGGTGTTATCGCGACGCCATGTTGAATATGGGCCATCTGCATCAGCCGCGATTGTCCCCCCGTCCATCGAGCAAATCCCTAACGTCCATTCCCCCACCCCCTGCTTCGAAACCGATCCGAAACTTTTGCCCCGATCCTTCGAAACAGACACGTAGATATCCCGCTTACCAGCGATCGAGTTTCTCCACTGCACGTAAATATGACCATCGCGACTAATGGCTACACTAGGGTTGCAACATTCACAAATGCTGCCGCTCGGTGATTTGTATACCAACTGATTCGGTGACCATGATTCCCCCCCCGTCGGTCGACATCGAAGCCATCAATTCAGTCGCCTGATTCCACAGGTCCAACCAAACGCAACATACGAAACCGTCTGAACCTGATGCCATCGCATGGAGTCCTTCCCTCGCTGAGCCCTCAACGTCATTGACGCAAACAGCATCGCTCCACAACTTGCCACCATCCCGAGAACACCGAGCGAGGATATCTCCGTCGCGGCCTTTGCCTACGTCTCCGCCGATCGAAGTGATGCATATCGTTCCCTCCGAAGCAGTGATTCTCGGCCCACGCCGCATCCCGAGCGACATCACTTTCGCAAAACTTATATCGACCGGTCCACTGAAACTCTTGCCCCCATCCTTGGACCGAATGTGATACACCCGATTACCCACGCCGTACGTTGCATGGATGACATCATCGGCATCGATCGCTAACTGTGGTTGCATAGGAGCCTCGGACATCCTGCCTCTTGCGATCTCAACGGATGAAATACTCGGTATCTGGGCCTGCAACGTCTGCTCACCCAAACTGAGTTGCTGCAAAAGCAAACCCAGCGATCCGAGGACAAGTATCCTAACCAGTTGCTGCATAACTCCCTTCACGTCAGCTACCCCCTTATTCCAAACGCAACTAACCAAGATTAATACTCCTCGAAAACACCTAACGAACGGATCAAGACGATACCCGTTCTGAATCCAATCTCCCGTATCGAATCGCCCATCGATCGCCCGATATTCGAACCAAATTCAAGAGCTCCGATCCTCGATGGGAGACGTTGGGGTAAAGGGTTGATAGGGCTGACTCGGGTTTTTAAACCTTGCAGCCATAACATCGAGCATATGGATTTCCAATACACAGAATGCTTTTTTGTGACCAATGAGCACTGTCCGAGCTTGTTCACTCTGCCGGAGGCATGAACGCCGAGTGCAATCCTGATCGACTCGTGTACAATTTCGATGGAACGTGTTGCTTGGTTGCACCACGTAGGATGCCACTCTCAAGTAAGCTCACCCATCCGATGCAATCTGTTCGATTAGTTGGGAATCGACCTTCTACAGTGACTGCGGCTTGCATGCTGCTCCCCTTGGTATTGACTTGCGTATCGCAATGCTTGGGTCAAAATGCGTCCCCCAACGAGCGTTCGGAGGAATTGGATTTCTTCGAAACTCGCATTAGGCCTTTGCTGATCGAACATTGCACGGACTGCCATTCGGACGCCGCTGCAAAGACCAGCGGTGGACTGGCATTGGATTCACGTCAAGGCTGGCAGAGAGGTGGTGATAGCGGGCAGGTGATCGTTCCCGGAAAACCAGACGAGAGCCTATTGATCGCCGCCATTCGGCGACACGACGGCGTGAGCGCAATGCCGCCCCAAGAAGGAGGAAAACCTCTTTCTAAGCACCAGATCGAAGACGTAGTGACCTGGGTTTCCAGTGGAGCAGCAGATCCCAGAGTTCGCTCCGAACACTTGGCAGGAATGTCCTTAGAGAGAGCGAAATCGTGGTGGGCATTCCAACAACTTACCCGTCCAGTCCCCCCCACTGTTTCGAATCCGGAGTGGGCCTTCAATCCGATCGATCATTTTATCGTCAAAGAGCTCGAGGATAAGGGCATCCAACCGCTGGATGTTGCCGACAGAAGAACCTGGATTCGAAGAGCAACATTGGATCTAACTGGACTCGCGCCGACACCAGAGGAAATCGAATCATTTATCAACGATCCATCGGACGAGGCATTTGCGACTGTTATAGATCGCCTGCTCGCATCACCTGCCTACGGCGAACGGTGGGGACGTCACTGGTTGGATGTTGCAAGGTACGCAGACACTGCCGGAGATGGAGCTGATTACCCTGTTCGCGAGGCGGCTAAGTATCGAGACTGGGTGGTCCGTGCATTCCAAGCGAACATGCCGTGGAACGAGTTTTTGCGTCAGCAAATCGCCGGCGATATCTATGCCAAAGAACAACCGGATTCCCACTACGCAGATCTAGTTACCGCGACAGGTTTTTTAGCGATTGGAAAACGGTATGGATATAGTCCATCTCCCGATTTCCAACATCTCGATTTTGCAGACGTCATAGACTCTGTAGGTCGCTGTGTACTCGGACTTTCCATCGGTTGCGCACGGTGCCACGATCACAAATACGACCCTATCACCATCAAGGATTATTATGGGCTTTATGGGATACTTCAGAGCACTCAGTGGTCATTTCCAGGTGGCGAGGAACACAAACGTCCCGCAAATTTTCTACCGCTGATTCCGCCCGCAGAAGTACAGGAACACGAACGCATCCGAGCGGATCGACTTGCGGAAATCGATCGCAAGATCTCCGAAACCCAGCAATCGCGTTTAGCATTGGATCCCAGGTTTCGAGCGGGTGGAATCGACCTTGATTTGGAATCCCAGGAATTGGAAAAACCGCCCGGTAAACCGTGGCTGTCCGCTGGCCCCAATGCGATTTGTTCATCCGCACAAAGTCCGTTCCAGCATATTTTTGGTGAAGGCACACGTGGCGTACGGCTGGGTCGTGGAACACCCCATGAAGGCCTACGCTATGTCTTCGAAAAACGATTGACTCCCTCCGACAGCAACAACATCC
>VGZN01000241.1 GCA_016872635.1 Planctomycetota bacterium
AACCCTATTCTGCATCGCGAACTTACGAACCGCCTACGCAGCAATAAAACGATGCTCGCGATCATTGCGGTTGCATTGGTGTCGAGCACCTTGGTTCTGATGCGTTGGCCCAGCGATGCGACAATCGATCTAGTTAGTCAGGGAGCCATCCAAGTATTTCGGCCAGTCGCATTCGCGATCGCGGTCGCAATCATGATGCTGATTCCTGCATTCCCTGCGACTGCTTTGGTGTCTGAACGGAAACGCGGGACATTGACTCTGCTGCTGAACTCACCCACGTCCCCTGCAGCCATCTATGCCGGGAAGCTTTTTGGGAACGTTCTCCTCGGGATGATTCTGTTTTCTGTGAGCCTCCCCGCTATCTTCGCATGCTATGCCATGGGTGGAATTTCTATATCTTCGCACGTAATTCCGCTCCTTCTCGTTTTTACAGGAATGGTCTTTCAATACTCTGCATTAGGGTTGTGGATCAGTTCCCGTTCACAGTCGACCGATGGAAGTCTACGATGGACTTACGGTGCGGTGTTGGTGCTGGCGGTCCTCTCCATCGGTCCTTCCGTATTCGTTGGTAAGCTTTCCGGTTTCAAATCGTTACTCGCCCAGATGCTAACCACGTTATCTCCCGTTCCTGCATTGCAGCAGATTACAGGAGCACAGGGTCAAGCGCAATCGATTGGAATTTCCACGGGTTGGACCGAATTTCTTACCACAGCAGGACTCACCACCATCGCGTTGGCGTACGCGACATTGAAGCGACTGGATCCGCTCCAGTTGGATCGCGCGAAACCTGTGGGAAAAGTTGTCGAGGCGAACAAGGCTGGATGGCTGCGAAGATTGGCCTATTTAGTAGACCCGCAGCGGCGGAAAGCAGGTATTCCTTTTTGGTTGAACCCTGTCATGGTCAAGGAATTTCGGACTCGCAAGTTCGGAAGATTGCATTGGCTATTGAGGCTTGTTGCGGTAGGAGGGATCGTTTCGTTGTTGCTCACCGTTGTCGCAGCGACGGGGACGGTGAACTGGGGAGTCGAGCGGATCGCCGCCTCCATGGTATTGATGCAGATCAGTTTCCTCATTCTTCTAGGACCGAGCCTCGGGGCCAATTTGATTGCCGCTGAGGTCGAAAGTGGTGGCTGGCAATTGCTGCGTGCATCTCCTATTTCCCCGTTGAGAATTCTGATCGGAAAATTGCTAAGCACACTGTTGACGTTGCTGTTGCTCCTGTGTGCAACACTACCAGGTTACATCATGATGGGTTATATACAGCCCGCGTTGGGTGGTCAGGTTAGCAATGTTCTAATTTCCCTCGTAATAGCTACGGCGATGGTGACGATTATTAGCGCGTGCGTGAGCGCATTTTCGAAAACGACCGCAGTGGCCACTGCGACAAGCTACGCGATCCTCCTCGTTCTTTTCGCTGGGACCCTTCTGATCTGGCTGGGCCGCGGCAACCCATTTGGACCGGTTTTTGTCGAGCGAGCTTTATTGCTCAACCCGGCCGCGACCGCACTTGCGGAAATGAAAGCCCCAGGGTTTGAAACGTATCGTTTGACTCCAAACGGCTGGTATGTCGGGCTTGCGATTTGTGCCGTCGGACTGATCGTTTTGCTCGTCCGTACGATCCGTATGACTCGCCCCGATTAACGGAACTCAACATTACAGTGTTTTTCATGTACTTTTCAAGTAGATCCATGTCGGTGACCGGGCGCTCGGCGATTTTGCATGAGCCGCGGGATACGATCCGCCATCGAGTGAGCAATGCCATGAATGCCCCGACTGGAATGCAATTTACTCAAAGGTTTCAGTGCATTTCGACGGTGTGTATTTGCTACAGCCAAGCAATCGCATTCGTCGCCTCGCTTTGTCTGGGGATAACATCTGCACAAACTCCACAGCCATTGCAGCATGCGTGGGAGCTATCACCCAATTTTGGGGATATTTGGGCGATGACCGAGCCTGTCAAGTCCTACGCCGTCAATGTTGAAAGTCTTGGATCACTTGATACCGAGCAGCGACTGGTTACCGCGCAGTTGATATGTTTGAATCATGACAAGGATGGGTTCAAGGGCGCCGCTCGTGCGATCGAACTACTCATGGCCCGACTATCCAGCCATACGGAGTCCGTTTTGGTCGAGCGGGTAATGGTGTCGGCTGTGTGCTTGCTCGATGATGGTACCCAAGCAACAGCGCTGTGGGAGGTCGCCAATGAAGACGAAGTCATGCGAACCACTGTAGAACGTGCCTTGGCAAAGTGGAAAAAATCCACTGCGATCGAAATTTGGCGTGGGAGAGTGAGATCTCCTGCATCCAACGCTAACGATTTGGCGTTAGCCCTCGAGGGTTTGGCAACTGTGGGAACCGTTGAGGATCGGCCATCGTTGATTTCCTGCATGCGATCTAGATCCATCTCGGAAAGCAACCTCGTTCTTGCATCAATGGCGCTCGGTGCCACCAATGCATCGGGTTTGAATGCCCTTGCGGAGGAACTTCTTGGAAGTGCGTTACCTGATCGATATACATTGGTCGCTCATTTGCTTCGAAATCACAGCGACGAGAAATCTCTCGCAAAGCTTTTATTGGTCTTGAACTCTGGCCCCAATACAGCTCGACGGATTGCGGCCGAAGGTGTTGCGTCGCATTTTCCTCGAACGGCTGTCGAATTGGCACCGAGTTGGACGACGGATGCTGATAACAACCTAAGGCGACTCTCGCTACTTATCCTGAAAGGAATCAAAGCGCCTGAGTCGATTAAGCTTCAAGCCGCCCTGCTGGGTGATACCGATGTTCATGTCCGAAACCTAGCGAGAGAACAACTGCTGGAGCTAGCACAGGGAGACATGAGGGCGGTTGTGGACGAGTGCATCAGCGAGCAACTCAATAGCGACAACTGGCGAGGGATCGAGCAATCTGTGATCTTGAGCACCCAATTACGAGATCAATCGCGTTGCGATAGTTTTGTAAAATTACTCGATCATCCGCAACCCGAAGTTTACATGCACGCCGGTTGGGGCCTGATGGAGTTGGCCGACAAACCGGAGATCTTGGAACAAATACAACGTTACTGCGAACCGATTACCGATCAGCTTGAGAAAGGCTCTAGGAGAGGCGAAAAATCCGAAACCATCCGATTGAGTTTTTTGCTGGAGGCCTTGGGTAAAAACCGAATTTCGGCAGCGAGCCCAACGCTAAAAAGATACATACCGAAACAAGACTTCCGGATGGGCAATTTGAGCCGAGCATCCGCGATTTGGGCGCTAGGCCAGATTGAGAAAGAAACGGACGACCCAGCCCTTCGAGGACAGCTTCGGGAGCGAATCCAGGATTTGGCTTCTATGACTCCCGAGAACTACCTTGTCGGGTACGCTTGCATGTTGGCCCTAGGGGAATTCGGTTACAAAGATAGTAAGGAAACGATCAAGAAAACTGGTGCGCGACGTCCTAATCCCTTGGGGTATGCCGTCGAGTGGGCGGTCGAAAAAATCGATCAGGCAGGCAGATGACACTCGAGTGACGAAGGATCGACACTAAAATGTGCCGGGTTGAATTTGATATTTAAGGAAGCATTGAATCGAACCAGGCTTTCTAGGATAGAATCAACCCGCAGAAGCTCGTGGAAGTTGGAGTTCGTCGGTCGTCCGACTCCAGGGTGCTTAGTGCCATTACAAAGTTGGTCGAATCGTGAGAATAGATGATCCGGACGCATCCCTATCAAGTAGTCATGCTGGCTCGTCCCCGAGATGGAGTTCCAGGGTTCGATTCGCGTTCATTGCGGCTTGTTATCTAGCCGCCGCGTATCTACTGATCCCATTTGTATGGTCAAGATATTTCGCCTGTCACCCTGCGCTTAAGAATGCTCCCGGCATCACCAACACGAGTGACGGACACCCCGGAGATCCCATCAATTTGGCCCTGATTGGCTCGGAGGACGAGTTGGTATCGATTTTGGCCGACAGCGGTTGGTATCCTGCTGACTCATTAAGTCTCAAGGCGGACCTTAAAATTGCCGCAGACACGGTTCTCAGCCGTCCCTACAAAGACGCACCTGTCAGCAATTTGTATTTGTGGGGGCGAAAAGAGGATAAGGCATTCGAGCAACCTGTCGGAAATAATCCGCGTCAAAGGCATCATGTGCGATTTTGGCGCGGAGCTGAAGTGGATACCCAGGGGCGCCCGTTGTGGTTCGGTGCCGCCACATTCGACAAAAGCGTTGGAATAAGTGAAACCACAGGTCAGATCACCCACCACATCGATTCCAATATCGATACAGAACGGGATCATTTGCTAGACAATCTCAAGCAAAGTGGTCGGTTGACCGATCTTCGATTTGTCGACGACTTTCACACTGTCCATGAAGGGGTGAATGGCGGAGGAGATAAATGGCATACCGATGGCCGACTCCCTGTTGGGACGATCGTTGCCTCTTCGCGCTCCAAAGCGAACGCCCGAGAAACATCCCTGTCATCGCCCCAGCAAAAACCATAAAACATAGGGTGGCATTTTTGTTTGGCGAATCGCAAGCCTACTAGGAATCAAGCGTATGCTGAAGCTCTATCATTCTGCACCAACCTTATGCGACGGTTTTTCTCGACGAGAATGGATGCGACTCGGTGGGATTAGCCTTGGCGGGTTGACTCTTGCCGACGTTTTGGAACAACGCCAAGCGAGAGCCGAAAGCCAACCACCAGTTCGTGCAAAATCGGTCATCGTCCTGTTCCAGGCTGGCGGGCTGCCTCAGCACGAAACTTTTGACCCTAAGCCTGACGCGCCCGAAGAAGTTAGGGGAGCGTTTGGTAGTATTCCGACGCGGACACCAGGGTTGCTTGTTGGCGAACTGATGCCAAAAACGGCATCGATCACTGACAGGATAGCAGTGATTCGAAGCATGGTGACCGGTGACAATGCTCACTCCACCAGTGGCTATCAAATGATGACGGGCGTTCCACACTCACCGCTCAATCGCGAGAACTCGCTACCTGGCAAACCGAATGACTGGCCTTCCGCAGGAGGTATCGTCAATGCCCTGCGACCGTCGGCGCAAGGATTGCCATCAGCAATTTCTCTACCGATGCGTTTCGCGAACAATAACGGCCAAGATCCATGGCCTGGAACCGATGCGGGTTTCCTAGGGAGAAAATTCGATCCCTGGCTGCTCGAATGCGATCCCTCGGATGCAAACTTCACCGTTCCTGGCGGATCTCTTCCCGAAGGGCTCTCGCTGTTGAACGTCAAAGAGCGTCGATCGTGGCTTGAGCAATGGAATCATCGAGCAACGGCATTCCAGCAAACGAACTCCGTAAGCCAATTCAATCGATATCAACAACAGGCCCTCGATTTGGTGTCCGGAGGAGCGGCGCGTAAAGCGTTCGACCTGAGCCAGGAAACGGATGCGATGCGTGATGGTTATGGACGGCATCGGTTTGGGCAAAGCGTTCTTTTGGCTCGCAGGCTTATCGAAGCGGGAGTTTCGCTGGTTCAAGTGCAATGGGCACCCGTCGATAAAACCAAGCCGAACGGAGGAGGCTGGGATACACACGAAAAACACAACGAGAGCATCAAAGGCTGGTTGATCCCAGTCCTCGACCAAGTCTATGCAACCTTGATTTTAGACCTCGAACAAAGAGGATTGCTGGACGAGACCCTGGTTTGCCTAGTCACGGAGTTTGGACACACGCCGAAGTTCAACCCTCAAGCGGGTCGAGATCATTGGGGTAACGTATTCTCGATTGCACTAGCTGGTGGAGGTATACGGGGTGGAGTGGTGCATGGTAGTTCGGACAAACATGCTGCTGAAGCACGAGACAATCCAGTACGTCCGTGCGATTATCTTGCGACCGTCTACCATTGCATGGGATTCGCCCCGGACACCCTGGTTCACGATATCGAGGGACGTCCGCTTCCGATCAGCCGAGGCAAAGTCATCGAGGAAATACTTGCCTAGACCGTTGTGACTCGAAATCAAAACTTTCCCTACAAAAGACGATCCGATGGATTCCACGAAACTGTCCGCTGAACAACAGGCCATGGTCGAACTCTGGGAAGCCCACATGCGGCACGAATTCGAAACGTTGAATATTGATGCGACCATGGAAACGATGACCCTCGAGCCATTCGTAAACCATGTTCCGGTGATGACGGGTGGAGTCGGATCCAAAGCCGTTCGGGAATTCTATGGTCACGAGTTCATCTCGAAACATCCCGCAGATACATCGATCACCCCTGTATCGCGAACCGTAGGGGTGGACCGGATTGTCGACGAGATCATTTACAAGTGCACACACACGATCGAGATGCCATGGATGCTACCTGGGCTCTCACCAACTGGAAAAACCATCGAAGTTGCTCTTGTAGTCGTCATCTCATTCGAAGGTGGGAAAATATCTGGTGAAAGGATTTACTGGGATCAAGCAAGCGTATTGACGCAATCGGGGTTAATCGATGGTGCGAAGCTCCCTGTGGTAGGCTCCGAATCGGCTCGCAAGGTTCTCAATGTCGCCTCCGAACCCTCGAATGCCTTAATTTATCGCGACCGTTCATAGATGCCTATTCGATTCGCGGAGGTTCAACTGTCCAACGTTCACATCACGATGCCACACTCGAAGGTAGCGATCCTTGGTATCGGAGGTCGATTCATCTCGAGAAGGAAACCAACTGCAAGCCGTGGATCTATCTTTGTGCAGCGAAAACTTCGAGGAAACCTTGATCGCTTGAAAGGTAAGACATGCTGATCGATTTAGTAAACGCCAAGCGAGCTTTCGACAGCGATGGCTTTTTCCTTGCGAAAGAGCTCTTCTGTTCCCAGGCGATGGAGGGTCTGCTGCGCTATGCACGATCCGACCGTGAATTAACGGATGCCGCCTACGTGCGACGCGACGCAACCGGTGGCGAGAGCAAATTATCACTTCGGAATGATCTCGACGACCAGTCTCCCTACAGCGCTATCGTTCGTTCGAAACGGGTCGCAAGCACGATGGAGTATCTTCTCGGCGATGAGGTGTATCATTATCATCACAAGATGATGCTAAAAGAACCACGTGTTGGTGGAGCTTGGGAATGGCATCAAGACTATGGGTACTGGTATGCCAATGGATGCTTGTATCCCGACATGGCCAGTTGCCTTATCGCCGTGGATCGAGCCACCCGGGCCAACGGATGTTTGCAGGTGCTCCGTGGCTCCCACACGATCGGCAGGGTCGACCATGCTACTACAGGGGATCAAAAAGGGGCCGATCCAATTCGGGTTACTGAGGCTTCCAAGCGTCACGAATTGATTTACTGCGAAATGGAACCTGGAGACGCGTTGTTCTTTCACGGAAACCTCTTCCACTGTTCCAGTAAAAATGAAAGCGAAGATCCTCGATGGTCCTTAATCTGCTGCTACAACACCAAACACAATGACCCTTACCTGACGAATGGCCGGCATCCCAACTACTCCCCTTTAGAAGTTTGGTGTGACGATCAGGTCGACGCGATTCTCGATGCTCTTCGAATTGGGTGAGCTGTACCTCATCGCAAGCACATCGCCTACGGCCGAGGGGTTTCTGGCTTTCCATGGAGATACAACGGTTTATGGTGAAAATAGCTATGCTCGGCGCGGGCTTGATCGGTGAGTTTTACGCGCAATCGCTCCTTGGACATCGCAGCCGCGATCATATCTGTGTTGTCTATTCAAGATCGATCGAGCGTGCGAGGTCGTTTGCTTCTCGATGGAATGTGCCTCGCGCTACCAATTCACTCAGCGAAGCGATCTACGATACGGACGCGGAACTGGTTGTTGTGGCGGTACCGAACCACATGCACGAAGAAGCAGTATTGGAAGCGGCACGAGCTGGG
>VGZN01000242.1 GCA_016872635.1 Planctomycetota bacterium
ATTTTCGCCACGGGAAACCTTGTTGGAAAAAAGAGTGGCGAATTGGGGGAAGGGTATCTGTGCACCCTTAAGCTTACTCGCAATGCCACGCCGTGACAAAGTCAGCCTCGAGGGCAGCCGCAGGGTGTGGTCGGCAGAATGAGGGAACGCCGTGGTCGGCAGCAGTTTTAAACGGCACGTACTTGCTGTGAATCCAGCTTTTCCTTGGCGATTGGACCAAGGGCCATTTTGCGGGGCTTTAGCATGGGGCGCCTGTGGGTTTTGGGTGGTTTGGGCGGGATGGGCGCCAGCCCTGTGCGGCGAATCCTTAACCCGGCTGTGTATTTAACGCCACGGTCATACTGTTGGATCGCCAAGGGAGTTCGAGAATGAATGTAGTTCCGGTCCCAACGGTGCTCTGTACATTCAGAGTGCCCCCATGCTCCCTGGCGATTTTCAGACTGACCGGCAGTCCTAATCCGGTTCCCCGATTTCCTTTTGTCGACTCGAACAAGGAGAATATTTTCTGGAGTTCATGCGAGGGGATACCTGACCCGTTATCGACCACCTCGATGAGGGCGGCATCGTTGGTTTGAAGGAGGTGGACAGCAACACGGCCATCGGTTTTTTCCGAGCAAGCATCGATCGCGTTGCCGACCAGGTTCATCACCGCTCGATGGATAGCCTCACCATCAAGCATCAGCGTAGGGAAGTTTTCGGGGCGGTTCCATTCCAGGGTGACATTGGTTTCGTCGGCACGCACTCGACAAAGATCGATAACATCGCCGAGGATGTCGCGCAAATCGATTTCACGACGCTCTGGTTTGCGATCTTTGCTGATCGTGAGCATGTCCAATACCAGCGATTCGATCCGCTCGTGAGTCCTCTCGCATATTCCCCAACCGGCTTGTATTGAGTCAAGGTCCTTGCGTTTGAGTCCTTCGGAGACCATAAACCCGCCACCGCGAAGCCCTTGCAGAATATTCTTCACATGATGGGACAGGGTTGCGATTGTTTGTCCGATCGCTGCCAGCTTTTCGGCTTGAAGCATACTTTGGTAGTACGTGGTATCTTCGATCGCCAAGGCAGCTTGGTGGCCGATCGTCACAAGCATTTTGAGATGTTCCTCATTGAACACTCGAGCATCGGTAGAGTGAGCGCGTTGGCCCTGAGAGATGATCGTGTCGATGTAGATCACTCCGACCATACCGTACCTTCCTCGCATCGGCACGCAGATTGCTTCGCGGATGCCACTGCTTTCGATACTCGCGCTCGACTGCCAGCGTTGATCATCCTTGGCATCGCTGGTGAGAACCCCTTCTTCGTGCTTGAGAACGTAATCGAGGATCGTCTTGCTAATCATCATCCGATGGCTCGATTTTGGTTTGCGATTCCTGCGGTACGAAGGTCGCAATTGGCCAGTATCTGCATCGGCAAGCATGATGCAGCCATGATCGCATTCCACCCATTGGAAAATCAGATCGAGGATTTGATGGAGCAGTTGGTCGATGTCCAAGGTCCGGCTGACAGCGACGCTGGTCCGATACATGATCTCCCACTGAGAACGACTTTGGGATTCCTTTTTCGCCGAGGGAGTGTTGAAGATCGCTGTTCCCTCGATGGGGTCTTCAAAATCCGCTCGGCCGATAATATGCGATGCGTCCGTGCCACCACTTTGGATGATATCGACGTTGTTCTCGGTTGTATTCAGCTTCTTTGGGGCGGGTCGGTAGACGAGAAGTCGCTTGCCGATTTGAATGCGGTCGCCCGGTTCAAGCACGCGTTCACGGATCTTTGCACCATTCACGATAGTGCCGTTGCTGCTGCCTAGATCCGTTAGGATGGCGTGCCCTTCGACCAAATGGATCTCGGCATGCAATCGGGACGTTTCCGAGTCGTCAAAATGGATTTCGCAAGCAGCATCGCGGCCGATTCTTTGCGAGGTTTCGCGGATAACGATCTGGGTCCCTATGCCGGGGCCTCGAACTACCAACAGAGACGCCATGGCGTTACATCTCCTAAGTCATTAGATCCAACCCAGCTAATGCAACGGGCATCATTGCAGCTATCGTACCTTCTCAATATCCAGTTGCGAGCCTATTTGTACCAACAAGCTCGTCCTCGCCGTCGCTTTACTTCCACGGACGGTCAGCTCAAAACCAGCGGCCCATCACCACAGTGATTGGGATTGCCGAACGAGGGGATTTGGTGGCCGAATCCATGCGCCAAACTCATCAACAACCGATTGTGTGAAATTCCCCCCAGTTTCAACGAACGGCCCATCCGGAACCCTAAACCACCACCTATCAAAACAAACGGAATGTTCTCGAGCGTATGGGAGTTCCCTTTTCCTAATTCATTGGTCCAAACGATGGTCGTGTGGTCGAGCATCGAGCCTTCCCCACCGGGTTCCGGGGTGTCTGCAAGTTTTTGGGTGAGGTAGGCAATCTGTTCGGAGTACCATGTGTTGATCTTGGTCAATTTCTCGACGGCTTCTTCATTGGTGTCCGGTTCGTGAGAAAGTCCATGGTGATCTTCTTCGATCCCCAGCCAACGCATTTTGGCTTGGCCCACCGAGTTGGTGAATTGGAAAGTGTACACCCTAGCAAAGTCAGCCATCATGGCATGAACCATCATGTCCATTTGCATACGGGTAAGCTTGGGGATGTTGTCGTTGTTGTCTTCGACGTTGGGGTCGAGTTCGGGCACAGCGTGCGAGGTCTCCGATGTCGCGCTGTTCAATTGCCTTTCAAAATCCCTAACGAGGGCTTGATGCTCGTCGAGGAGCTTGCGGTCCGAGGCACTGACGCGCGAGCTTACTTTGGCGAGGTCTGCTTGCAATTCGTCTAGGATGCTCTTGATGCTCTCTTCGTCCTTGCGCTGACCGTAAAGCTTGTTGAACATCGCATAGGGATCATCGATCGGCGAGATCGGCCTGTTGGGCCCAGCATAGACCATGCGCGTCCATGTATCGGCTCGGTTGGGTACACCAACTCCGAACTCCAAGGACCCAAACCGCGTTTGTGACTCGGAACGGGATTGGAGAAAGTTTTTGATCTCTTGATCGATCGAGATCCCACTCGCCCATCCGGCTGGCGTATCCGACCCGCCTTGGATGTTTCCTGGGTATAGTTCGATACCGGTCAACAAGCAGCCGATGCCGCGCATGTGGTTGTCGCCATCGCCTCGAATGCGATCGCTAACGCCATGCAGTGTGAGCAGCTTATTCTTAAATGGCTCGAGCGGAGCCATGATCCTCTTGAGAGTGAACTGGTCACCTTCCTCATCGGGCCAAAAGTTCGGAGGGATCACGCCGTTCGGGCTGAAAACAATGATCATCCGTTGACGAGGTGACGTCGAAAATGCGGGTGCTATGCTCGACAAGTTCATCAGGAACGGAAGAACCGCAGTTCCGATACCTAGTTGTTGCGCAAAAGCGCGTCGCGTTAGATAGTTGCTAGACATGGGAATGGAGTAGCTTGGAGTCGATGGGCTGGTGTTTCCACAGTAGTGTTGATGGGCGGGGCGTGGTAATTGGCAGGGGCGTGGTAATTGGCAGGGGCGTGGTAATTGGCAGGGTGATGGTAGCAGGAGGGATTCGCCATCGAGGGCTTTGTATGTTCGATCAAGGCGATTCGGGTTTAGCCGATTCGTTCAAGGATACTGAGCGATTCTCTCCGTTGGCAGGTTCTATCGGCCGTTGAGTCGCGAGTATTGCTACTTTTTTCATCAAAGGCTTGCTGGCAAAACCCTCGTCCGCAAACGCTTTTGCCAATTCGGCACTCTTTTCCAATCCGAACGCAGGGAGAGGTTGCTTGACGAAATGCTGAAAGACTTGGCGAACGAGGGCTTGATGGAATTCGGGTGATTCCGCGAGGAACTCGGACAGATCTCGTGCGCTGTTGAACGCAACTTCGCGTCCGTCACCAGAGGTATAGGAACCGGCCGAATCGATCGGGCGACCGAGTTCTTCGGTTCGAAAACGACCGATTGCATCGTAGTTCTCGAGAGTGAACCCGAGTGGATTGATGACTCGATGGCACGATTGGCACATCGTACCGCTGGTCTGGTGGGCAACCCGCTCGCGTGTGTTCATCCCCGGTACCGTTTCTTCGGGGATTGGGATGATGGCATCGACAGGTGGCCGGAGGTTTCGACCCAGCACGCGTTTGGCGAGAAAGACACCGCGATGGATCGGTGAGCTATTGTTGTGGTAAGCCAGATTGGCCATGACCAACGGGTGGGTTAAAACCCCCGATCGCTGACCTGCGGGCAATGCGATTTTTTGAAACGGTGCATCGCCGGGAAGTTCGCCGCCATAGTGCTTGGCCAGGTTGCCGTTCAAGTAGAGCGCATCGGAACGGAACAGGTTGCGAAAATCGAGGGCAGGGTCGGTCGCGAACTCGTCGAGAAACAGTTCCAAGCTGGTGCGAAGGTCTGCAGCGAGTCGTTCGTTAAAGTCTGGGAATTTCTGAGCGTCTTTGGTGAGTTACTTGCCGATTGTGGTTCCCAAAAATTCATGAAGGAACGATCGCAATTTTTCTTGGAATCGTCGGTCGCCGATCATTCGATCTGCCATGGTGAGGATCGCAGGTTCAGTGTGCGATTCCCCTTTGGCTGCAGACTGCAACATCCATTCATCGGGGATGGAATCCCAAAGGGTCAACGCGAGAGTAGCTGCGGCAATTTCATCGCGGGTGCCTTCGATCGCCGGGTATTGAAACTCGGGAGAAGTGAGCGTCAGCAAGCATACTTTTTTCACCGCGCGAGGGATGGACGGATCCCTTTCAAAATGGCTGTCGACGAAATGGCGTTTATCGTCGTCGCTCAGAGGTCGTCGGATCGCTCGCGACACCCAGCGGTGGCACCACGATTTGACAGCATCGGTGTTGTTCGGATCGTTGGCATCGCGAGGCATCCAGCGCTTCAGGTTCGCGGTCAATTGGTTGCCGATATCGATCGCTGCAGCGATGTTGGCTTCGTACCATTCCCGCGAGACATTGCTACCTCGCTCGTAGCCGACACTACTGTCATCGGGAGGAAATGGGGTTGCGCAGACGAGGGCCGCTGGTGACCAAGTTGGAGAAAGGTTGCGATCGGCGATGGTTTCGCGGATTCCACCTGGTTGCTTCCATTCGACAGCGACGCGAGCTTTGGGTTCTTTGTGACGCGATATATCGAGGGCAAAGTTGTACGAATGGCCACCGATCAAAAAAATCGTGGCTGTGTTGAGGCTCTTTTCAAACGAGACGACGGATGCATCGATCAATGGAACGGCGTCGTCGTTGACGAATAGATTTGCGCGAACGGTGGCATCGAGGTAGAACTCGTAGACACCGGTGGTGGGTGCAAACAGGGAACCGCTCCAACGTATCTGCCACTTCTCATGATCGATCTCGGGTACCGGTTTACCTTCGCCCCAATCCCAAGCGAGTCGTCCATCGACTTTCTTTTCGATCTCCTTGCGATCCTTGCCCCAGTCACCTTGATGGATGTGGCGCGTCAGACCTCGTTCTGGTTTCCATTCGGAAGGGCGTCCGGTGAACGGGCTCATCAGATCGAGCACTGACTGCCTGAATTGGGTCGTGGTTAAGTGGGTGAGTTCGACCTTGGGAGGCGCGTTGCGGAGTTGTGCCATCGGGGAATAGAACTCGTGATGGACATAGAATGCAACTCGAGAGGCGTCTTCGAGCGACAGACTTCCCGGCGCGCCTTCGGGCATCGTTTCTTGGATAACCCGAGCCAATTCGTTCGTGGATAGATCTCCATGGAGTGGTGCGTCGTAATGCTCTGTGGCACCTTGGCCACGCTCACCATGGCATGACAGGCACCTTTCGTGATAGATTGCCTGGCCTGCGTCAAAACTGGGAGGTGGATCCTGCGCGGCCTCAGAAGGTGCAGCAAAGATACAGACAGTGAGCACGCCGAAGAAAAGGATCTGAAGAGCCAAGCCTGACCTCGCAACACAGACGGGCACACCCGTGTTATGCGGAATAGCCTCGTGCATAACGGATGGCAGCGCGGCGGAATGGGACATGGTCTTCACAGCGGTATCCGGCGGGAAGCGTCGGGGGGCGGTTAAAACAAAGCACGGGGAGGGAGAGTGCGTTCAAACCGCCGGTTTCGGAGGGAGCTTTACTGTAAGTCCTCAAGGTGACCGCTGTCAAGGAAAAGGATAGACCGAAGAGATGGTTAACAAAGCTGCTTGGCCTAAAAGCGAAAAAGCACGGTTGCGATTTGCAATCGTGCTTTTTGGCGGATATCGAGCCATTTGTCTAGAAATTCCTCACTCGAACACCTCGCCCGAATTTTGCACCTCGCCAGGTGTTTCCCCCACGCCCACCATCGATGGTGCCGCTATCAACATTGGAGCCATCGTTGATGAAGGTGTCGTTGCCACTTCCTAGATTAATGCTGGCACTAGATACCGAGGTGTTTCGTAAGCCGCATAGATCCTTACCGCCACCCATCTTCACTTCAAGGTTTGCGATCGAAGAGGAGTACGCAAGGAATGTATCGGCACCCGGGTCCGTGCCATAATCCACGAAGGCTTTCACATTAACTGTACCACGCATTTCAACGTAGGAACCTAACGAAGCCTTCGCGTCAGTGACCAGGGTATTGACGTTACCGAATCTGAGGACTGCAGTGTCGTTGGAGCCGGAACCCATATTGATGTAAACTTGATCGAGCGATTTCTGGTCCAAGTTCATTGTGATTCGATCATTGCCAGCATTTAAATTGACTTGGACATTGCTGATTGCCGAATTGGAAAAATCTCCGACTACCCGGCCGAGATTTCGAACTTGGATAATAGTAGGGCTGACTTGAAGGATTTGAATATCGTCTCGATTGTTAGTGCCGTTGACGACGAGGGTGTTCCCTTGAATACCGGCGGATGCAAAGTCTGCGGCCATCAACTGTCGATTTTCGAGGTTCTCGACGCTCAGTGCTCTGGTCTTGCGATTGGTGTTGGTCATGATCTGTACTCCCAATGGTGGTTTGATGCTTCAGGACGTCGTTACTCGTTGGAACTGTTGCGAGTTCGTCCACGTTAATGAGATGCGGTATTTCCCGACCAACCGGAAGTGAGATTGGAAATTTATGCAATGCAAAAAATGCAGGCCCTACTGGATTCCGCTGGGAAATTGTGGAACTCAGCGACCTGCGAGTTGCTTGGATGGTGACGTCGTAGGGGCGAGGTTATGATGTTCAGGTAGAAATCCTTTTGTGTTAAGTCCGTTCGACCGACCTGAAGCGGAATATTCGCCCCCCGATGCCAACTCCAGACGCGAATGATCCTGGGCATACCAGCGATTTTGAATACACCACTCAGAAGCCGAGAGAGTCTCAAGATACCGGGGCGACGGGTTCCAACGACTTCGATGTGAGCGACCGGCGGTTTGGTCGCTATCGAGTGATCTCTCTCCTGGGCCGCGGTGGATTCGGTGAGGTTTACCGTGCGATCGATGACCAACTCAAGCGCGATGTTGCCATCAAAGTAACGCTCGGTTCAAAGCTTGACTCCTCGACGAAGCAAGGCTTCCTCAACGAGGCCCAGATTGTCGCGGCTCTCGACCACCCGGCCATTGTTCCTGTCTACGATGTAGGCCAAACAGCGAAGGGGGATTTTTTCGTCGTCTCCAAGCTAATTGATGGAGCGGATCTTGCGACTCGAATCAAAGTGGATCGGCCTGATCGTATCCTCTCACTTCGGATCGTCGAACAAATCGCGGATGCTCTCAACCATGCGCATTCGAAGGGGCTAGTGCATCGCGATGTGAAACCAGCCAACATCCTCATAGATCGACGAGACCGCCCCTATCTCACCGATTTTGGAATT
>VGZN01000243.1 GCA_016872635.1 Planctomycetota bacterium
ACGATGCCAACGTCGGGACATGAAACGGCTTTTTCACTGAGGATCTTGATTCTCTGCGGGGATTTGATTCTTCTCGATCGCCGTGGATGCGTCCGACGCGTCTTGCATCACATGCAGAGAAAAACAGGTAGAGACACATATTGTACGATATCCATAAAGAGTTCGTCGGCTAACCGATCGGTTTTTTGTTGGATCGAACGGCTAGTTCGTTGGAAAGGTTTTCACCATGGCTCACATTGTTACCCAGCCTTGCGTAGGCTGCCGCTACACCGATTGCGTTGTTGTTTGCCCCGTCGAGTGCTTCTACGAAGGGGAAAAGATGCTCTACATCCATCCTGACGAGTGCATCGATTGCGAAGCTTGCGTTGCTGAGTGCCCCGTCGAGGCTATTTTCCATGAGGACAACGTCCCAGCGGAATGGAAGAGTTTTATCGAATTGAATGCCGAGATGGCCCCTCAAAGCAAGGTCATCACCGAGAAGAAGAAGCCCCTGGCTGACTCGTAAGTCTCGACGGTTTCTCTCGTCGCCGCTTTTCCAATGAAGCCCCTCACTTTTCCTAGGTGGGGAGGCTTACGGTGGTGGGGAGGCTTACGGTGGATGTTATCAAGTAGGCCCATTACGGTCCGCCCGTGAGCTGGCTTGTGCCTCGAGCTTTGGCAAGTTTTCGTTAGTCGGGCCCATTTTCTTTCTGAGCCACGGCGACTTTTGCGGGATGATAGTTGCGGATATCCCACTCGATCCCTTCGGCGAGCCATGAAATGGGGGTTTCCGTTTCGAGTTCCACTGCGAATAGCGAGTCTTCGGGGGCTGCTTGCCACCATTGCTGGACCAAGGATTTCAGCGCTTCGCCTTGCGTCTCCCACATCGCGTAGGGGGGGCAGCAGAAGACAACCCACGGTCGATCCGTGGGCCAGGGCTCTGAAGTTGCGGTTTGGAGGGTGCTTTCCAAGGGGTAATTGGCTTGGAAAAGTGGCCCTAGCTGCCCCCAGTTTTCTCGAAGGTTTTGACCCCAGCGGAATGAGTCTTCGTGCAAAACTCGGGTCTTTTCTTTGATTCCTAGCTGGTTGGCGATCGATTGGATCGTCGTTATGCCGTGCCTGAGGACCTCCCAGATGGCGGCTGCGTGGGCTCCACGCGAAATGGACTCAAAGGCCAAAACGCCAGAACCGCCAAAAAGATCGAACGCCAACGTCCCTTCGAGCGTACCACCGAGGAGATTCAAGACCGCCTCGCGGGTCCGATCCTTCATCGGCCTCGTTCGACGGTCGCAAGCGAATTGGATTTTTCGCGAGCGAAGGCTGCCGGAAATGATTCGCAGGGTGATTGTCTCAGAGTCCGTCTTTTTCACAGCAGTTATAATAAGTTCGCGACATCATTTCGTTTCTCCTGGTCGGCGGCCACATCGGCGACGATCCAGACGATACAGCATCCCCCATTTCTCATGACAAACAAGTATCACACAGCGGTCGTAGCCTCGGTTTTGAGCTGTTTCCCCGGACTGATGGGGCGATTGCCGGCCCAGGTTAGCCCTGACAAGCCCCCCAGCGTGGAAGCGAGTGCGGCGATGCCATCGAGCAGCAAGCTCAGTCCGGAGGAGCGGCAGCAGCGCAAGCAGGCCAAAATGCAGAGGGAGATGGAAGAGGAAATGCTCCGGGTTGAGGTATTCGGTGTGGTTCCTGAGACGGATACGAATCCTTTGGCCGTCGCTTATCGGCAATCAGCGAACGACTTTCAACGCGCGACTGCCGATTTCTCGGACAGCCATGCGAGGCTCGAGTTTCGGCTCGAAGAAAGTTTAACCGATGCAGCGCGCGAGAAATGGTTAAACAATCTTAAGAACTCCTATGAAAAGATGGTTTTGTGGAGGAACCGGGGGGCAGAACTCTACGCGAGCGATCCTGAGAAATACGAATCGGTTGGCTTGCTGCTTCGAGAAATGTTGATTGCGGACGGAAAACTCGATCGATTGGATCGCTGGGTTTTTGCAGCCCGAGCGTTGTTGAGCTCCAAGCGATTGGTCAACGACGAAGTGTTGCTGTACGCCGGTTATACAGGATTCCTCGAGTGTGACTTTGAGCTGGCATCCGTGGGGTGGGGGCAGTTGTCGGAAGCAGGAAGGCTCCCGGAACGGGAGCAGTACATGCTGGCGAAGTTACCAACCATCTCAACAACCTGGGAAAAGGAGCTAGTTCGATTGCAGGAAGATGTGACGAAAGATAACCCGCGCGTCGAAATCGTGACCACCAAAGGGGTGATGGAGGTTGAATTGTTCGAAGACGATGCTCCCGAGTCCGTCGCGAATTTCATCTATTTGGTTGAAAGTGGGTATTACAACCGCAAGCCGATCTTCATGGTGCGGCAGCATTTCCTGGCACAGACAGGCTGCGAAAAAGGAGACGGGAAGGGGAATTCGGGGTACACGATCAAGGGTGAGTTCAATTTGCCGAACCACCGGAGTCACTTCCGTGGATCGCTGGCCATTCCGCTAGGGCTCGACACCACAACCAACGACATCAATCCAAACTCGGGTGGCGCTCAGTTTTATTTCTCATTCTTGCCGACGCCGATTTTCGACGGCAAGCATACGGTATTTGGTCGTGTCATCAGCGGGATTGAAACCCTCGGGCTTTTCAAAGTTGTCAACTTGACGGACGAAGACGAACGAAAGAACCCGGAAACGAAGCCGGATGTTATCCTGCGAACCAAGGTCCTGAAAAAACGAGAACATGTCTATCGTCCAACCCCCGTGATCGGGCGACTTCCTAAGTAATGCGGCGGTTATTGACATCGGCAGCCCCTCTCTCAGTGACTTGACCGAAACCAGGAATTGGGCTATTCTCCCTGACGCGGTTTGGGGCAACACGGCGATCGCTTTGTTTGCTGTTGTTCCTCTTCAAACGTTGCGGATGTGGCGGAATTGGCAGACGCGCTAGACTCAGGATCTAGTGGCCTAATACATACGGCCGTGGAGGTTCGACCCCTCTCATCCGCACTGCATGGAATCGCATTCGTTGCTATAGCTCGGACAGCGTTCATCGCTGACGTAACGCGAAGTTGACGTAACGCGAAGTTGACGTAACGCGAAGTTGACGTAACGCGAAGTTGACGAAATGCGAAGTTGACGAAATGCGAAGTTGACGAAACGCGAAGTTGACGAATTGCCGCGTCGACGAAATGCCGTGCTGGCGAACGCCATGACTTGAGCCTTTGATTCTTTCCTAGCGACCGATCTTTGATATGCCGAAAGACTTTCTTGCAGGGACTCTCCCCGAGTACGACGTCGTAGTGATCGGAAGCGGGTTGGCAGGGATGACTTCCGCCAACATCCTTGGGCGAGCCGGCCATCGAGTCCTCCTAGTAGAGCAACATTACAAGCTCGGTGGATTGGCGACGTGGTTTAAACGTCCGGGGAGTCATACTTTCGATATCTCCCTCCACGGTTTCCCTTATGGGATGCTCAAGAGTTGCAAGCGATATTGGAACGATGCGATTACGTCGAACATTGTTCAGCTTAAGAACATCCGGTTCGACAATCCGATGTTCTCGTTGATGACAACCTACAACAGAGAAGATTTTACGAAGCTCTTAACGAGCCAATTTGAAGTATCGGAAGAGACTGTAGTGCGGTTTTTCGACACTGCTCGCGGCATGAATTTCTACGACGACCAGTCGATGACAACTCGGGAGCTTTTCGAGAAGTTCTTCCCTGGGAGGGAAGATATCGTCCGACTTTTGATGGAGCCAATCACTTATGCAAATGGCTCGACGCTAGAAGACCCCGCCATCACCTATGGAATCGTATTTTCGAATTTCATGGCCAAAGGGGTGTTTATCTATGAGGGTGGCACCGACGACCTCGTTGCGAAGATGCAAGCGGAATTGACGAAGAATGGTGTGGACACCCGCATCCGTTGCGATGTCTCGAAAATCCTCGTTGGGCCCAAGGGCGTGCGTGGGGTTGTCGTCAACGGTAAGGAGATTCGATGCAAAGCCGTCATCAGCAATTCGAACTTGAGATCCACGATTTTCGAGATGGTGGGCCCTGAGTACTTCGATGCGAAATTCGTTGAAGATGCCCAAGAAGTCCGGCTCAACAACAGTAGTACACAGGTCTACATGGCGATGAAGCCAGGCGTGGAGATCCCCGAGTCGACGGGGGATCTGCTTTTTTGTTCGACCGCCCCTGCGTTTCGGACGGACTTGCTTTTGGATCGTAACATAACCTCGCGAACGTTCAGTTTTTATTACCCCAGGACTCGTCCTCACGGGAAGCAACGGTACGCGATTGTCAGCAGTACCAATGCGAATTGGAGGGATTGGGCGGAACTCAATGAGGAAGAGTACGAAGCGAGCAAGCAAGATTTGATTGAAACGACGCTCGATGCACTCGAAAAATACGTTCCCAATTGTCGGGAGAAGATCGAGTTGGTTGAGGCTGCGACGCCTCGGACGTTTCATCACTACACCAAGCATTTAGCGGGCGCGAGTTTTGGCACAAAGTTCGAGGGGCTCGCCGTCTCGCGGGCTTTGCCGCAACAGATCCATGGTCTGTACCACGCTGGGAGTGTGGGGATCATCATGTCCGGATGGTTAGGCGCTATCAATTACGGTGTTATCGTGTCCAACGAAGTGGATCAGATGCTCTGCCGTAGCATGTCTGCCGCTACGCCTACGCCCTAGCCCCAATCATTGAAATCGCTCCAATCCCTCGACTGACGCATTTGAGAACCACAATCCTGTTATGCAACCTAGTTAGGCAATCCTGAGGACCTATGACGACCAGAAGGCGCGCACGCGAAGTCGTGCTCCAAGTACTGTATGAAGAAGATTTGCACCCTTTGCGAGAATTAGATATCGCCAAGGATTTCCTCGCAAAGCGATTGCTCGACAACCGTCCGCTCATCGATTTCGCAGAGAACCTATGGAGTGGAGTTCGGGCGCATTGCAGCGAGTTGGATAAGGTCCTAGGTAAGCATTCCGCGAACTGGTCGCTCAAACGCATGGCGACAATCGATCGCAATGTACTCCGTATGGCGGCTTATGAAATGATCCATGGGTCGGTGCCCGGACGGGTCGCGATCAACGAAGCGATCGAGTTGGCGAAGCGTTACGGGAACCATAATTCAGGTCAGTTTGTCAACGGAATCCTGGATCGAGTGCTCAAAGAGCACGAAGCGACTTCGGCAACTCGAGATGCTGCCGCTGTCGCTGAAGCCGCAGGTGAGATTTCCGGTTGAGTCTCGTTTGCCGTTGAGACAGCGTTGAACGGATTTGGTATCGTGTAAAGGGGCGTGTGCTTGAGATCGAAAGATGGTCGACTCGGTCGGGTGCAAGCCTTCATGGAAAGACCGTTTCGCCAGGAAAGAACCAACACTATGCCTATTCCTCCGTCTCCTGAAGATCGCCCCGATCCCAATGAGAATATGCCTGCGGTGAGAGCCCGGGTGACGGATCAAGTGGCTCGTGGCGAGATCAGCACCGGGGTGATAGTCGTTACGGGGGGGACGGAATTTGTTTTGGATTTTGTTCGCAACATCCCCCGTCCAAATACGATCGTGGCACGAGTCGTATTGCCCCATATGGTGATGCCTCAATTTATCGAGGCTCTCTCTACCAACATTGAACTCTACCGGCAACGCTATGGCGATTTGCCGGGTGCGCCGCAGCCGATGAGTTCGTCCAACGTGGAAAGTCATGTGGTCCAAGTTGGCTCGAATCTACCGGTACCCACTGGTCCATCTCCCGTGGTCCCGCCTACAGGTGGATCATCTTCAGGTGGGACGATGCCTGGAAATCTTGCCTCCAACGCATCGCAGAACACTGCAGCAGGTGCCGGTGATCAAGGTGCTAGTTCTGCAGTTGAATCGGGAGAGCACACAGCGAGTAACGCAGGTCTGGGGGGCTCTCAGGGAGCGTCCCAAGGTGGGGCTGGTATTGGGCAGGCACCGAAGCGGCAAAACCCACAGGATATCTATGATGAACTGAAGATCCGTGATGAAATACTGTGCGGTACGTATGCGAACGCAGTCATGATCGGGCATGGACCATACGAGTTCAGTTTCGATTTCATCACCAACTTTTATCCTCAATCCGCCGTGAGTTGCCGGGTTTTTCTAGCTGCAGGGCACATCTGGCGGCTTTTGGATTCGTTGAAGCAATCCTGGGAGCAATTGCGTCCTCGATTAGGTTACCCACCACCTCCCATGGGCCCCAATGGTCCCTATCGCCAGTGATTGGAACTCATCACTGACGATCGCTTGACCAAGTAAAAAAAGTAAGCCCTGAACGCGTCTACGAATGCTCTCTCTGCGATGAACGACCCTGGACCATTGAAAGATTTGTTCGAGCCGCCAGAGGGATTTATCGCTGATCCCAGGCCCTTGATCTTGGCAAGTTCCTCACCGAGGCGCCGAGAATTGATGCACCGATACGGCTATCACTTCAGCGTCATGGAACCGGATCCGAACGCTGAGTGCGGGATTTGCACCCGCGAAACTCCACCGGAAATGGTAGCGAGGCTAGCGTATCAAAAAGGTGCCGATGTAAT
This sequence comes from Planctomycetota bacterium, assembly GCA_016872635.1. Classification (GTDB taxonomy): domain Bacteria; phylum Planctomycetota; class Planctomycetia; order Pirellulales; family Pirellulaceae; genus JBKCUI01. The sequence goes on from VGZN01000243.1 coordinate 6,549, forward strand.
CCTTAAAATCGACACCGGCATTGTGGTAGCGTGTGATACTGTGGCTGAGTGTTTGGGCATGGTATTGGGTAAACCCGCGCATCGCGAGCATGCTCGTGAAATGCTGATGCGGCTTAGTGGCAGGGAACATCGTGTGTATAGCGGCCTTTGTATTTGGGACAAGCTATCCTCGGCGCGATGCGTGCGTGTTGATGTGTCGGTGTTGCGGCTTAAGGAACTCACATCCGACGAGCTTGAGACGTACCTGGATGGCGAGCAGTGGGTAGGCAAGGCGGGAGCCTTGGGGTTTCAAGACGGCCCGCGCTGGTTGGAATTGCTCAGCGGTTCGGCGACCAATGTCGTCGGATTGCCCATGGAACTCCTCGCCATGGTGCTGAAGAGCTTCTGAGTTGTTCTGATGCTAATCGGGATAGAGGGCGTGCCCGAGGAATCGAACGAGGGTTGCCTAATAAACCGTGTCCCCCGGCTCCAAAAAAGGGTTGAAAAAACGATTTCAAAATTGTATACAATCGATCTTCTTGTGTATAATCCCGCGGATGCGACTTCTGTTCTGAAACGATCTATTGAATTATTTCGAAAAGAGAGAGGCTGGGGCGATGACAAAATTCAGCGCGGTTCTCAAGGAGGCCGATTTAGCGGCCCTCGAGCGTGATCTCAAGTTTTATCCGGTCGACAACAAGCATCCAAAGACACTTTCATGCGAGCAAGTGGAGCATTACAACAAGTTGGGGTATATCGCGCCGCTGGATGTCTACAGCACCTCGGAAATCGAAGGGATCCGCTCCTACTTTGATGATTTGCTCGTTCGAGTAATTGCCGAGGGTGGCAATAGTTACTCGATTTCGTCCGCTCACCTCAAGTACGGTACTGTCTATGACATTCTCACGGAGCGTCGCATCGTTGACTTTATAGGGGATCTGTTCGGCGATGATGTGATTGCATGGGGATCGCATTTCTTTTGCAAGATGCCTGGAGACGGCAAGAATGTAGCGTGGCACCAGGATGCCAGTTACTGGCCGTTGTCTCCCTCGAAAGCAGCGACCGTTTGGTTGGCGATCGACGATGCTGACAAAGAAAACGCGTGCATGAAGTTCATTTCAGGTTCACACCACTTTGGGCATATGACCTACCGTCAAAGCGAAAACGATGATCACAATGTGCTGAATCAGTCGATCGATAATGCCGAGCAGTACGGAGAGGTGGTGTACGACGAGCTCAAGGCTGGCCAAGTGTCGATCCACAGTGACTTGTTACT